>JAJZHJ010000096.1 GCA_021804525.1 Bacteroidota bacterium
CCGCCTTTATTAAATACAAATTTACGACTATACCAGTAGTTCCAAGGTAGTCCTACGATGATCGCTAATACTTTACCAAGAATCGGAGGAATGAAACTCGATGCATAAAATACTACGACCGTACTAAGTATCAAACCGATTAAATTTCCTAGCAAAAACAGTATGAATTCGAGATGAATTCGATGACCAGAAGTAAATTTCGAAAAAGTCCAACTTCGATTAAACAAAAAACTATTGATAACTGCTAAAGAATAGCCAATCACATTTGATGTAATAATTGGCAATTTAAAATGATAATGCAAAATATAAAATGAAAGGAAGTCAATCGTAGAATTTATAAAACCAACGACACCAAACTTGATTATACGTACCAAACAATCACCCCATACGTATCATGCTAAATTTTAATGATAGATCTGTTCTTATTCATGATAAGGCATGAATAAAGGAATGTGGTTAAAGTTTTTTTAATAAGTAAATAAACTCACCTTAAACTAATCAAAAACCCGACTCAGGAAGAGAAAAACTCCTGAGTCGGGTTTACATTTTTCGGTTTAATAGAGATTAAGTAAAATTTTATTGAATTGTGAATGGTTGTTGATTAGAACTAATGCCTTGTGAATTACCTACTTGGATCATTGCAGAACCTGATGCCATCGCATTTCCTACTGCATTATTTCCGTCCGGAATGTAGAAAGAAATTTGATTGTCCGTCCAAGATGCAATTTTCACCTTGTAGTAATCGTTAGGAGCCCCCCAATTGACACTGTTTTGCGAAAGGAGGACATACCCTTGAGTTCCAAATCCGCTACCTTGAATCGTGACCAATTGACCAATCGACGGCGTTGATGAACTGACCGATTGAATGGATGCGCCGTAATTTGAGATCGCAAAGGTAACAGTATTCGATATTTGACCACTGGCATTGCTAAGATCAATAGTCATCGTACCAGCTTGCATCGTTTGGCCAGATCCATCTAAACCGTTCGGTACTTGAAATGTGATCGATTGATCCGACCAAGAACGAATATTCACATGGTACCAATCATTAGGTTCGCCCCAATTGATGTTGTTTTGAGCCAAGTGAATAAACGATTTGGTTGATTGCTGACCAAATTGCGTTCCAGTTAGTGTAACCCATTCACCTGGATACACAGTTTGAGACGCCGACTGAATTTGTGGAGCATTTGTCCCCGATGTAGTTACGGCCGCACTCACTTGTGCTGTGCTCGGCAATAAAGTTTGTTGAACCGTTGCAAGTGTCGCTTGAGTAGCTGGAGCAACCGAGAACTCAAGGCTTGGGCTAATCAATTGATTACTCGTTTCAACATAAAGATTAGCATCTTGCCCAACTTGCGGCAATCCATAATTCATGCCATTTGATGATGAACCATCAGGTACTTGAAACGTGATCGAAGTAGGTGTCCAAGTTAACACTTTTACAGAATACCAATCTCCAGGCATACCCCAATTGGTTGCTTGCCCTACTTCTATGCCACCTTGCAGCTGCCCTTGACTCATCATCAAGGTACCTTGCGTAGATCCAAAGTTACTACCTTGTAAAGTTACAATTTGTCCTGGCATCAAAGAATGACCAAGGCCAGAAGTCACTGTCGGCAAACTGCTCACAGAGCTACTTACTAAAGAAGCAAATTTCGGTTGAAACTTGTCCGAACCGTAGATGGACATCGAAGAGACAGAAGAAACACTTTGATTGATTGAAGCCATACTCGTTGCAGGCACTGTTATGGAGCTTGAACCATTGTATTGATACGTCTGTGTTTGATCTGTGGTGTTGATAAAGAACGTCTTAGGTGTTGAACTGAGTACAGAAGATACAAAGCCAGTGCTACTGGACCAATTCGTTAATGAAGCACCAGAGCCAATCGCATTCATAAAGTCGGCAACCGCTTGTCCGGAAGGATATAATTGATTATTTGCCACATTGCCAAGAGTTCCATCCGATACTAACGCGAACGTACCGTTGTTTGCCGATGAGTCTTTTCCGCCATCAAACGACCAAACAAAGACTTTAGATGCTCCAGCGGAGCGCCATGCAGCTAATGATTCAACCATTGCTGCACCGTAGGCTGGAGAAAACGATAATTGAAGTGGCGTACTTACAGGATTCCATTCTGTAATCCACACCGACAGATGGGGTGATATGGAAGGATCGACATTTTCAGCAATCTGCTGATCAGCGGTCGTCATTAATTGATTAATCACAGCAGGCATTTGGCTTAAAATAGTTGATGCAGAATCGTTGGCGGAGAAAGGATAAGAATGAACGGAAAGAAAATCAATGTATGGAGCATCCATTCTTAAAACCGTTTGATCCCAAGATAAATCTTGAGCATTCGTACCATCGGCGAAACTTACCCCGATTTTAACATTAGGCAGTATGGCGCGAATAGCTAGAGCGATTCCAACGACATTTGTCGCATATGCTAGTGCAGATTTATCAGCATGCAGATTGTGAATAAAATCCCAACTTCCATATTCTTCATCTCCGATAACAATTGAAGAAACAGGAATATTATGTGTGGCGATATACTGAGCTAACTGTGTTGCATCTGTTGCAGACCCACCAGATTTCCAGCCAGGAGCTTGGTCATAATTAAAGATGTACAATCCTTGTTGATTTGTTTCTTGGAGTATTTTTCCCCATTCTTCAATGTTCACAGGATCTTGAGTAGGATTTACAGGATTTGAGGGGTTTTGTACTGCTAAATTAGTAGTCCAATCGGTATTAACAGCATTAGGGAATTGTTGCATGCCAACCCCAATTTGATTCATAGCAGAAATAGCACCACTAGATAATATTTGTCTATCCCAAGAAAATGTATTAACACCATAATCGCTTTTTGAAACCATAACAGGACTTTGTGCACTGGCGACCAGTGGTTGACCTATCATTGAAAAAGATAAACCTTGAAAAAGAACAAGTGATGCTAAGACGGAAATCTTTTTAAAGATTTTTGTTTTTGCGCTCATCGTCTCTCCCTCATCTCGGCAGACGAATAAGGCGGAAGCCAATTGGCTCCCGCCTTTTAAAAGCGCGATTGCCGTTTTGGCAACTGGCTGGCATGTCATTTTAATGACGAAGCCCCTATAGTTTTGCGTCCTTATCTTTCGATAAGTTTGCCTTTATCACACGGACCTTATTCGGTGCAATATTTGATACCTTTACTTTAATTAAATCGAAGCAAAAAATCAATACTCATTACATTTAAAGTTTGAATTATTTGTTTCATGCAACACCCAATAATTCAATTTAAGGAGCATCGGAAAGGATTTCAAAAACTCTGCTGTTAGTAAAATCATGAAATTGGTGAACGAATTTCACCCATTTAACACCACCATACCACATTGTAGGATATAATTGATTGATGGCATCAAGTTTAGAAACATCAATAGGTTCTGGTACGATGAAGTAGTTTACTCTTCCTCTTGGGTTATTAAGAACACCATTGAAAGTATAATCAGAAGTAATGATTACATGATTTGGATTCGTTAAGTAAGGTATTGACTCTGACTCATCAAATGAATCAAACAAAAATCTCTCATTCGGTCGAGAATTAATATACGAAGCAACCAATTTCCCATCTTTGAAAATATTAAGTGGCGTGTAAATTGGATTATCCGTTGCTGAGATAGGCTTCAACGTTGATATTAACTTGAAATATCTCCAATCACCATGTCCATATACAGGAGAAATTTCATATTTATAGGAATAAAAATCACCAGCAAGAAAACAAATAACACAGATGGTCAATAATGAGTATTTAAGGAATCCTTTCAAATAAGATAACGGAATAAGCAAAAGTAAGAATCCAAATGGTATATAGCTTATGAAATATCTTCCCCAAAGCCCTGATTGGTTCTTATACATCATATATGCTTGTAACAATGGAATAGCCAAAGATGCAAAAAGAATTAAAAGTGAAGTAAACCGAGATTTCTTAGGAAACATAAGAATTACTGCTAATACCACTCCGACAAAATAAGGGGGAAAAACAATACCAAAACGTAAAGCATAATACAAAGACTTTAATAAGTGATGCGAAGTGATCGCTGCTATTGAAGTAACATTAACCCCAGCGCTTGCTTGACCAGAGTTGGAATATGCAGAGTTTAAGAAATATAACGGATTACCCATAATTGTCCAATTGAAAAAAATCCAAACAATCAAAGCGTAAGTAATAGGTAATGCTAACAGCAAGATTAAAGAAGTAATCTTAGCAATCGAATATCTTTGCGTAATAAAATAGATAACAAGCGCTATTCCAATAAAAAGTGCAAAGAATAGTGCTTCGTAACGTGCCAAGAAACAGAGAGCCAACCAGATACCAGCACGGACTAAAAATTTAGTATCTTTCTCAAGATGAAAACTAATTAAATTATCAACTATTCCTAACATTGTTGCTAACATCATCGATTCAGACATGCCATTTCCATTGTAATAGAGAATCATAGGATTTAGCATGAAAAGCAAAGTTGCAAGGACTCGAAATATTGAAGGTAATTTTACCTTGATTAATATACGATTAAAGAAAAAAATCATAACTCCAGCAAAGATTGAACTCATTATTACACCCGCAAGGTTTTGCTGAAGCAAAGAGGGAAATACAGAATGAAATAATACTAATGGTAGTTCAATAAAACTCGGCAATGGATTCCAAATAAAACCAATAGCCGCGAGATGCATTCCATGAATAATAACATAGTAAGCGTTTAAAACTCTTGATTGTGCATCTTTAGGAATAATCCCATAGTAATCGGTTAATATTGTTCCACCAATCAATGAAATTATTAAACAAATAAAACCTAATACAACCGATTCAACGGGATAAACATTCTCAATTTTACGAACATTATTAACTACAGTCCCATCACTGGTGCTATTTACATTTAAAGCAATACTCATTACATTACCTCCTTTATAATGAAATGTTTTCTTCACCAGCATTGACGAATTCATGAGGAACACTCGATAACCCATGGATCGTCTTTTCCCAATATGAAGGTTTGGTGATCAACTGAAAGAGACCTTTCCATGCTGCAATCGACATATAAAGCCAATAGATCGGTGAAAGTACAGCAAACAGGACTAAACTCCAAATTTCTCTTCTCGCTAGCCCAATCAGATTGATGTAGATGAAAATGAAATTCCCCATAATCCAATTAATACCAGCTAAATAGTAAATTTGTGGTGGTAATAAACTCGCTTCAAAATTTGGCCCGAAAATATACCAACTTAATGCCAACGCCCACAAAACCGGATTAAAAATAAAGATGAAAGGTGTTCCACCAACCATCATTTGAAAACCCATAAACCCAACAAAGCCTAAGTCTTTATATAATTTTACTGGATGTCTCATATGAACGAGCCATGTTTGGATGTAACCTTTAACCCACCTCGACCGTTGGCGAATCCAGTTAACAAAGTCTGAATTAGCTTCTTCGTACGTTGTTGAGTCGATAATCCCCGTCGTGTAACCGTGCTTGTACAAGCGCACGCCAAGATCAGCATCTTCAGTAACGTTAAAGGGGTCCCAAGCTCCCAAATCCATTAATACAGAAGTCTTGAAATGATTCGAAGTCCCTCCAAGTGGTACAGGCATATTACTCGAAAACAAAGCTGGAAGAAACAAATCAAACCACATCGTGTATTCGGAGGTAAACCATCTTGTCAATACATTCTGTCTCGTATTGTAATAATTCAACTTGGCTTGAACACATGCCAACGAGTCGGGTGAACGACGAAAAGTTGCGATCGCCTTTAACAACTGATCGGATTCGGGAATATCTTCTGCATCAAAAATCACTACATATTCCCCACGTGCCGTCTGTAACCCGTAGTTACAAGCTTTCGGTTTTGTTCGAGGTTCTGATGGCGGGACGATGACAAGTTCAATGAATTTAGGTAGATTGTAGTCTTTAGCAGCTTGGATCGTTTCAACATCATCTTCTTCAAGCAAGAATTTAACATCCAATCGATCCTTCGGATAACGAAGTCGCTTCA
>JAJZHJ010000097.1 GCA_021804525.1 Bacteroidota bacterium
ACATAACCATACGTGGTAGCCATCAATCCAAGGTCTTTTTTACGAACACGCTTGCCTGCAGCTGCAAATTTAGCTACTGCACCTACCGGTGTCGATTTGGAGGATTGACCTCCTGTGTTTGAATAAACCTCAGTATCGAGTACCAGAATATTCACATTTTCGCCACTGGCAATGACGTGATCTAATCCTCCGTAGCCTATATCATATGCCCAACCATCACCACCGATGATCCATTGTGATTTTTTGATGAGGTATTGTTTTAGCGTCAAAATGGTTTTACAAATATCGCAATCACATGCCTTTAACAAAGGCAACAATTTTGCCGTCAGTAAGACGGTTGCATCTGCGTTTTCGCAACTGTTTATCCATTCCTGGCTTAGCGATTTGAGTTCATCTGAACAACAGCTACATTCCTGCATGTTCTTCATCAGTTCAACCAATCTTTCGCGTATTTTACGCACCGCGATGGCCATTCCCATTCCAAATTCGGCATTATCTTCAAACAATGAATTTGCCCAAGCTGGTCCATGACCTTCGTCATTGGTTGTATAAGGAGTGGATGGAGCCGACCCCGAATAAATGGAAGAACATCCGGTTGCATTGGCAATCATTTGGCGATCACCGAAGAGCTGCGAAACTAATTTTACATATGGGGTCTCACCACATCCGGCACAAGCACCCGAAAATTCAAATAGTGGCGTTGCAAACTGAGAATTTTTTACGTTCATTTTGATGTCAACAAGATGAGCTTTTGATTTTACCTCGTTACGCAAGAATGTCCAGTTTGCCTGTTCATTCAATTGAGTTTCCAATGGAACCATTTCAAGCGCTTTGCCATTTTTATTGCCCGGGCATACGTCGGCACAGTTGCTACATCCGGTACAGTCGAGCACATCCACCTGGATGCGAAATTGCATACCTTCAAATTGCTTCCCGTTTGCTTTCAGGGTGGCAAATTGAGGGGCAGCTGCTTGCTCAGCAGCATCCAAAACAAAGGGGCGAATTACAGCATGAGGGCAAACATAAGCACACTGATTACATTGAATACAATTTTCTGCTTTCCAAACCGGGACATGCGTAGCGACTCCACGTTTTTCGAACGCTGCCGTCCCAAAATTCCATGTGCCATCTTCACGTCCTTTGAAAGCGGAAACAGGAAGATCATTTCCCAATTGAGCATTGATAGGACGTACAATGTCATTGATAAAAGCAGGAGCTTCAAGTGTCGGAAGCGCGAACGTCGCATTTATCGAAGCCCACTCGGCAGGCACTTCAACTTTGATGACTTCGCTACCGCGATCAACAGCTGCATAGTTCATATTGATCACTTTTTCTCCTTTTTTACCGTAGGATTTCACAATGAACTTTTTCATTTGTTCAACAGCCAACTCATACGGTATCACGCCAGTGATTTTGAAAAAAGCTGATTGTAAAATTGTATTGGTACGATTTCCCAACCCGATTTCCTGCGCAATTTTTGTGGCATCAATAATATAAAACGAAATATTGTTTTTGGCCAAATGAGCTTTTACACTATCAGGTAAATGTTTTTTGGTGTCTTCTTCGTTCCAAATTGAATTGAGCAAAAAGGTGCCTCCATTTTTCAATCCCCGCATCACATCGTACAACCGCAAATAAGCCGGTACATGGCAAGCCACAAAATCAGGTGTATTCACTAAATAAGTAGAGCGAATTGGATGATTACCAAAGCGTAAGTGAGAACAGGTAAACCCTCCCGATTTTTTCGAATCATAGTCAAAATACGCCTGACAATATTTATCGGTACTGTCACCAATAATCTTGATAGAATTTTTGTTAGCTCCAACAGTACCGTCAGCACCTAATCCGTAAAACTTTGCTTCATACGGGCCACCAGCAAACACAATTTCTTCTTTTTTAGGTAACGACGTGAAAGTCACATCATCTACGATACCAATGGTAAACCCATTCTTGGGTTCGTTCATGCCTAAATTTTCGTATACAGATAAAATTTGTGCCGGAGTGGTATCTTTCGATGAGAGGCCATAGCGACCTCCCACAATGATTGGCTCATTGGAAGAACCATAAAATGCATCCTTCACATCCAAATAAAGAGGTTCACCAGCTGATCCTGGTTCTTTGGTACGATCAAGTACAGCAATACGTTTTGCTGTGGTTGGTATTGCAGCCAACAAATGTTTGGTGGAGAATGGACGGAACAAATGCACGGCTACTAAGCCTACCTTTTCTCCTTTTTCCGTCAAATAATCAATTGTTTCGCGAATAGCCTCAGTGACTGAACCCATAGCAATGATAACACGTTCAGCATCAGGTGCACCATAATAATCGAACAAATGATAGCGACGCCCGGTTACTCCGGCTAATTTTTCCATATATTCGTCAACAATAGAAGGAACTGAATCGTAGAACGAATTACTTGCTTCTCTGGCCTGAAAATAAATGTCAGCGTTTTGCGCTGTACCGCGAGTCACAGGATTTTCAGGATTAAGAGCACGTGTACGGAAATTTTCGAGAGAGTCCCAATCAATAAACTGCGATAAATCGTCGTTATTCAACATCTCAATCTTTTGGATTTCGTGCGAAGTACGGAATCCATCAAAGAAATGCACAAAAGGAACACGTGTTTTCAAAGTTGCTAAATGTGCCACTCCTGCCAAGTCCATTACTTCCTGAACCGAACCTGTTGCTAACATAGCAAAGCCAGTTTGACGAACTGCCATTACATCCTGGTGGTCACCGAAGATGGACAAAGCGTGCGCAGCCAATGCACGTGCCGAAACATGAAAAACTGTCGGGAGCAGCTCGCCGGCTATTTTATACATGTTGGGTATCATAAGCAATAGCCCTTGCGAAGCTGTAAAAGTGGTTGTTAACGCTCCTGCTTGCAACGATCCATGTAGAGCACCCGCTGCTCCTGCTTCCGACTGCATCTCTTGCACTAACACCGTTTCATTGAAAATATTCTTTCTGCCACTTGCAGCCCATTCGTCAACATACTCCGCCATGGTCGATGACGGTGTAATTGGGTAAATAGCAGCCACTTCACTAAACATATACGCAATGTGAGCAGCAGCCTGATTACCATCACAGGTCAAAAATTTCTTTTCTTTTGCCATAATTGTAGATTTATTGATAATTACTTTCCTTTTTTGTCGCGTTGTTTACCTTTTCCTTTTAATTATATTTCCACATTTCCCATGTTGTTCAATACAAAAAACCAAACAACCATAATGGAATGACATTGTCATGTCCAATTTCTATTTTATCGGTTGCATAATAGTTTTCAGGTTTTATTTTTTGCCTGTATGCCAAGTCATTTACAACAAAAGGGAGCCGGCTATCTACCAAAAACTGAATTTCTTTTTTCCCCTTGAAAAGATGGTGATCTTTATAAAGTGTATTATAGAAAAAAGTCTCCCGTTGTGCTTGTGCATTAACGTTCCCTGGCATGATTGCATGCATTAAATTGGTATTCTGCATATAGACCATAGCCGGTTTTTTAGGAAAAGATTCACCTTCATGGTAGAGTAAGTTAAGCAGCCTGGCTTCACTCAAATATTTGATATAATGCATTACCGTTGCACGCGATATATTAATTTCTGCGCTTAGTTGACTTACATTCAACACTGTCGGAGCTTCACGCGCCACTAAATAAAGCAGTTTCCTGATTTTTGGCAAATATTTAAGCTCAATTTGCTTGATCAACAACACGTCCACTTCCAGCATCATATTCATGGTTTTCAATAAATTTTCGGAGAAACTGCGTTTTTCCAAAAAATAGGGAGAAAATCCATGATGTAAATAATTTTGAAAATAAGCCAGTGGTTTTACTTTTGCCGTAATTTCGGAGGCAATCTGTATATGATGAGTCAGTAAATCATCCAATGAATAAGCAGGAAAATCTGTTTCAGCCATCAAATTAAGAAACTCACGAAACGAAAACCCTCTCAGATTGTATGAATGGACACAATCGCGTAACGGAGAGCCTTCTTCTTTCAACCGCATCACTGAAGATCCGGAAAACACGATATTTAAGTTAGGAACCCGATCATAACATTCGCGTAGAGCTGTTGACCAGTTAGGCAACTTGAATACTTGGTCAATAAGTAAAGTATGCCCTCCCATTTTGGCAAAATCATCGGCAAAATCAGCTAATGAACAAGTAGTAAAGTAGAAATTGTTGAGATTGATGTAGAGGCAAGAACGATCGTCGGGGCCAAAGTGCTGTTTTGCATACTCAAGCAAAAAAGTGGTTTTTCCTATGCCACGACATCCTTTGATGCCTATTAGGCGATAGTTCCAATCGATCTCATCCATCAACAATCGCTGAACAGACGATTTAACATGCTCTACCAAATACTTATGAGTTCTGAAAAAAGCTTCCACCGTGACTATTTTGAAGGCAAAGATAGTTCAAATTTGACAATTTGCCAACTCGACATTGCAAATATAAAGATTTTTTACTCTTTCCAAAGTAGGCTAACACGCTATGATGAAAAGACTAATATTTATCTCATGAATCACAGCAATACTTTTTCAGCTGCGAAAACAAACATCACCCATTCGAGTGATTTCTACACAATGATTTGTTTCTTGTAAGATTCTCCCAAAAGGTCAAAATCCATTATAAACAATTTCCAATCGAAGAGGAAGTACACTTTTACTTGTGCGTAATGTCACCGCATTCAAATTCACCTGAGGAAGCAATCCCGCAATATAACCAGATGCATTTCTTGATGAAATACGTACCGGCACCACCAACAATTGATCTATAGCCGGTGGATTTGAGCTTCGGAGCTGGCGCGTTAAATAACCCGAAAGGTTGAAGCTGTAATAGTGATAATACGAGTTGTATGAAGCCGTAATTAATGTAGTATCACCCACACGGAAACTATTGATATTTTGCTTTGGCACTAATGCCAAATAGGTTGGGATTGGCAACACGTAGTTGTCGACCGTATCTCTTTCGGTGACTTCCATGCGTAATTCAGCGTGGTTAATACTATTT
This sequence comes from Bacteroidota bacterium, assembly GCA_021804525.1. Classification (GTDB taxonomy): domain Bacteria; phylum Bacteroidota; class Bacteroidia; order Bacteroidales; family Paludibacteraceae; genus Microbacter. The sequence goes on from JAJZHJ010000097.1 coordinate 5,009, forward strand.
ACTTTGCCACTCCAACGATCTTTGATGCGTTGTACGATACGTCCAACGGGGATGTTGAGTTGCGTATAAATGCCGGCAGGTGAAAATACATAAGTCACACTATCAGGAGGTGCGGGCATTTGATTGACATCAGGGTGCGTAATGCGATTGATTTGCCTTACATCTTTACTGGCCGGGAAAATCAACCCTGAAGTTAATGTTGTGTCTTTATTGTTGACAAATGCGTGATAGTGAAAGTAAAACTCCATGTATAGCCTGTTTACATACCACAAAGCACCGTTTCCGTAGTCGGATGTTAAGTAAATTCCTTTGAAATAATTTGTAAACGCATTTTGGCTGGCAAACGCGCCATTATTTCCTGCGTTATAGAGTTGTTGCACTTGCGATTGCGAAAATTTATAAGTAAGGTGAGGTTGGTATGTGGCTGTATCCGCTACTGTATCAGGAATGGCTACCATAATTCGGCTTCCCAATAACGTGTTTTTGCTGCAATAGGTTGGCACGTTTACATCGGTGTAATATACTGTATTATAGTTGAGCGGTGTACCATCCATTTCATAGGCGCTGATTCTCAACGGAGAGTGAGAATAGCCTACCCAATTATTGAATAAAATATAGAGTGATAATGAATCGGGGGTTGCGCCTGCCGGAAATTGAAATCCAACCGGACAAGTGAATTGTGCAAAAATTTCTCCTTTGGTCGTCCCATATTTCGGATCATAATAATTTCCCAATAAAAAAGTATCGGATGGTGAAATCATACTCGGAACCACATAGTTGGCAGAGCTGATCAGAAATGTATCAGTGCCTACTGCAATCATATCGCCGGTTGGCCGAATGCTAATCCCCAAATTACTAGATGAGTCAGTACAAGAAGACAAGATCACCAACGAAACAAGTGCAACGGCAAAAAGAAGGTATTTCATGTGAATTTGTTTGATTTGTTACATTAAGGATATATGGAGCTCGCATATATGTCCATCCTTCAGATGGATGGTATTT
>JAJZHJ010000098.1 GCA_021804525.1 Bacteroidota bacterium
CGATCTACAAAGATCATCGCCCGAATGCTGAGATTTGGCAATTCGTAAAAGCTGCATGGATTAATGTAGATGTATTTAATTTACTCGATATTTACAACGTGAATTCCTTCTTTTGGGTAACCGATATTTATAATCGACAATATCCTATTCCTAATTATCTGACCGGTAGGTTGCTGAATGTGAAATTTTTAGTTGACTTCTAATGAGTAATTCTAAAATAATCAATTGTTTAATTCATTGAACCATGATAGATGTATTGAAAAATCGAACTACAATTCGAAAATATACCGAACAACTCATTGCAGCCGAATTGCTGAATGAATTGTTTGAAGTAGCTTGTAGAGCCGCTAATACGGGCAATATGCAGGTTTATAGCTTGGTGGTTACGCAATCCGCTACCATCAAACAGGCTTTGGCTCCGGCACATTTTAATCAACCTATGGTGACACAAGCGCCTGTTGTCATAACATTTTGCGCTGATTTTAATCGTTTTAATCAGTGGTGTATGCAGCGAGATGCAGACCCAGGTTATGATAATTTTCTCTCGTTTATGACGGCGGCTATCGATACGCTATTGGTTGCCGAGCATTTTTGCGTAGCTGCCGAGAGCAAAGGATTAGGTACATGTTATTTGGGCACAACTATATACAATGCGCAGCAGATTATCGATGTGTTGCATTTGCCGAAATATGTTGTACCCATGATTACACTGACTGTTGGTTATCCGGCTGAAACACCCATGCAGGTTGACCGTTTGCCATTGGAGGGTGTCGTTCACTACGAGACATATCAAGAATATACACCCGAAGATATTGATCGTATTTACGCGTACAAAGAAAGTCTGCCAGAAAACCAGCAATTTGTGCTTGAAAACAATAAAACAAGCCTTGCGCAGGTTTTTACAGACGTTCGCTATACGAAAGAGACTAATGAAACGTTTTCTTCTATGTTTTTAGATGTATTGAAAAAACAAGGATTTTTCTGTCAAAATAACACTAAACAATGAATTATGAATCACAAATTACAAATGCTTGTTCTTTGTTTTCTCGTTGTCCTGCCATCATTGATGTTAGGCCAAACGTTTAATTATGAGGTAGATTTCAGCCATTTTCTGGATAATCGGGAATATACAAGTAATTATGAAATTTCGCAAACAATGCTTGGTGCCAGGCTGAATACGATGGCCGGCGCTCGACTTGATTCTACTCAAGGTTTTATGGGCGGTGTAAATTATCTTTACGAATATGGTGACCGGATTAATGGGAATACGCCTACCGTCGATTTGTTCTATTATTATCAAAAGCCTGCGTTTACTTTTCTTTTGGGATCTTTTCCCCGTCGTGGGTTGTTGCATTATCCATTGGCGTTGCTTTCTGATACGCTGAATAATTATCGCCCGAATATTCAGGGTGCATATTTAGAAAAAAGAGGAGATTGGGGTTACGAAAATTTTTGGATTGACTGGACAAGTCGACAACGTGCTACTGTACGCGAAACTTTTTTGGCAGGTTTATCCGGTGAATTGAAATATCATCTCTTATTTATAGATCATTATTTTTATATGTATCACAGAGCTTTATATGGAAGCTATGTGCCTGGAGATGCTATTCGCGATAATGGTGCGTATGGATTATTAGCCGGAGTAAATTTGACCCCTTTGACAAATTGGTATCTGCTCTCGTTTCGTGTGGGAAGTCTGGGAAGTTACAACCGACAGAGACCTATGAAGGATATTGATTTTCATTTTGGGTTTTTCTCTCAAATTCATGCCTATTATCGAAAGTTTGGTATTGATGCATCGTATTATCGTGGTCAATCACTCAATGTGGCCTATGGAGATGCTATGTATCTATCGGGTAATTATGGTCGTATAGACTTTGCTTATCTGCCTATCAATAATCGTTTTATTACTACGCGTGTGGCTGTTTGTTTACACGATGTGGATAAAAAATGGCAAAACTCTGAAATGTTGAGTTTGATTTTTCATGTTGGGCAAAGCTTCAAAAGTTACCATAATTGGCCAATGCCATAATTGATGTTACTTCTTTCAACTATAAATGATGAAACGACCTCTATTATAAAGTGATGGTATTAGAATGTTATCAATATTCCTAATTTAACGTTAGATTGATGATATTTAACGAGAAAAATTTGCTTTTCGATAAATGCTGCCTTACTTTTGCAATGTGATTTTTTCATAGTATTAGATTTTAAGGTTAACAGAGATTGGGTAGTCGTGAGACTGCCCTTTTTTCGTTTTGGATAATTCTCTTTTTTATTTTCTTCAATGCTGCTTTTCTGGATCAATCCATTTCATTGCATCATTTCTCGACGCATTGATCGATTGTTTGTACTTTTGTGCATATTCTCATTTTACTCTCATTTTTTAGTTGACGATTGTTTTAAGCTAAATGCGTTTGTATGGCAAAAAAGAAATTTTATGTGGTGTGGAAAGGTCGCGAAACCGGTATTTTTGATAATTGGGAAAACTGTAAGAAAAATGTGACTCAATTTGAAGGTGCTCAATACAAGGCATTTTCTACAGAAGAAGAGGCAAAAGCCGCTTTTCAAAAAGGGTTCTGGTCTGTTGTGACTAAAGCTGCTTCACGACATGGTGCATTGTTAGCTGCAAATGGTGCCAATCAACCTATTAAGGAAAGTTTAGCGGTGGATGCTGCGTGTAGTGGTAATCCTGGAAAAATGGAATACCGTGGTGTGGATGTTGAGTCGGGTCGTGAAATTTTTCATCAAGGTCCTTTTGAGGAAGGAACAAACAATATCGGTGAATTTTTAGCAATAGTGCATGGATTGGCTTACCTGAAGCAAAACGACTGTTCAATAATTCTTTATTCTGATAGTGCAATCGCATTGACATGGATAAAAGCCAAGAAATGTCGTACGAAATTGGCACGAACCGAGAAAAACAACCGCCTTTTTGAATTAATTGAACGTGCAGAAATATGGTTGCAGCAAAATAGTTATTCTACTCGTTTGCTTAAATGGGAAACTTCGCGTTGGGGAGAAATTCCTGCTGATTTTGGCAGGAAATAATAGATAGCTTTCTTATGGGTTTGGAATGCCATTTTTAGGAATCCATTCATAAGCGCCGATGTCAGGCATATTGTTCCAAAATCGATCAATTCCATTCATATCGTATTGATAAGTTGGCGTGTGGCTTATGATTGGGTTTGCTTTTCCTCGCAGTACTGAAAGAGAATCAGGCTGAAAGTTATAATACGATTTGTCCATCGTTGTGTTTACAAATAAATTATCTTGCGGCTTTCCCCAAATGATGTTAGTCATGTTGGTGGAGATGATGTGAAGTGATGTGAGGTAGCAATGATCAAAATGAAATTGAAACGTGCTGGTTTGTACCGTGTCAGCAAACAATAGCTCATTCGTCATTGAACCAGCAATAACACAATTATTTGCTGTGAACACAAGAGGAAAAATAGTTGATTGAGAAGATAAAAGCTGCTTGTTCATAAGCACTACCGACGGATTACCATCACGTTGTTTTCCTGTATAAATGTCATTGTAATAATTTGCAATGGTGTTATGTGTTAAGAGATAATTTCCTCCAAGCAAATGTAAGCAATATGATTTACAATTCGATATTTCTGTATTGTACATGTTGAGGTTGGCGTTGATAGCTGCTATCCCACATGAATCGAAATTTTGAATGCGTGAGTTGGCAATGGTCACAGTGGGTTGATGAAGTATTGTGCCATTTGGAATGTCAATAGCAATTTTTCCACTCGTCACAACAACGTGATTCAAAGAATAGTTGCTTTGTGATCCCAAAAACTGGATGCCGCCCCATTGTCCGGAAAGATAGCTGTAGGGCACACCAGGGAAAAGCCAATCGAGTCGATCACCTCGCATGATAATTTGTTGATTGGCACTTTGTCCTCCTTCTGCAATCAAATTACCTCTGAGCAATAAAGATGCGTTTTGATGAAAGTAGAGTTTTGTGCCAGGCTGAAGCGTCAACGTTTTTGTACTATCCAAAGCTAAATAATTGTAAATCAAATAGGGTATTGAATTAGTAAGTGTTGTGTCGTTATGAATTGTTTTCGACCGAAAGATGGTTACATTTTGACCATAAGCCTGTAGTTTCACTGCTTGTCGGCTATTGTTCGTTTGAAATAAAATTGAATCTTCGATCAACACCGGATTGTTTTGCAATAAAGGATTAACAGTAATCGTAACAAAGACGTAAATACTGTCATGTGCTCTTATTTCTACATTTTGTACTTCATTGTTGGTGGGGTTTGTACCATCAATATTTATATGAAACCCGCTTGTAGCACCATTTGTCAATATAATAGATTTAATTGTAATTGGTTGTGAATTATAATTGTACACCATGAAGCTTCCGGTTGTGGAGCCTATTGTGGTAAAAACAGTGTCAAATGAAAGAGTGTCCGTTGAAAAGGTGAGTTTTCCATTCGTGTTGTACTCGATCTTTGATTCAGAGCAACTGGTTGCAAGAAGGAAAAAGATGCAAGCAAATAAAGGCAAGATGAGATGGATTTGTTTCATTTGTGCATACTTTCAACATTAAGGTCACATGTAACTTGCTCTTTTACAGTAATTTTCATTTGTGAAATTTAGTTCATGCTTGTTTCATGTTATCTATGCTCTTTCTTAAGTAAATAATAGTGTGTCAAGCAAGTAGAATATGACAAATAGAATATTAGACAGTCCGGTGAGGATCAACATCTTATTGTATGCTTTTCCGTTTGTTTTTCTGAGTTTAAGATACAATAAACCACCTGCTAAAATAATCATATATGAAAGTCGCGGAGATGTTGTCATCCATAAAAATGGGAATGCCATAATGTATAAAAACAGGTATTCATACTCACCAAAACGTTTTCCTAAACGGACGATAAGACTCTTTTTGCCCGCTTTACGATCGCTTTCAATGTCGCGTAAATTATTTACGGTTAAGATGGCCATTGAGATAGATCCATTAATCATTCCCAACCAAAAAGAAGTTTGCGAAAAGGAGTCTGTTAACAGGTAAGTTGTTCCAACGGTTGCAATTGGCCCAAAAAACAGGAGCACAAAAATGTCGGCAATGCCGAGATAACTTAATGAATAGGGAGTTGCGGTATAGAGCCATGCAAACAACAGAGCAAAAAGTCCGATGATGATGATCGGCAAACCACCAATTGCTACCAAGTAAAGTCCACTAAGCAGGGCTATGATTATGACGATGCTAATGGCATGCTTCATGGCTTTTGGTGTGACGACGCCTTCGCTGATTGCACGTCGCGGCCCTAATCGGTTTTCTTTGTCGAGTCCTTTTTTGAAATCGTAATAGTCGTTGATTAAATTAGAAGCAATTTGAATTGCAGTGGCAGCAATAAATATCACTACAACGGTGATAAAATGAAATGAATTGTCTTGTGTTGCTACAATAGTTCCGATGAAAACGGGAGCCGCTGCCGCTGATAATGTGCCAGGACGTATAATATGAAACCATTTGATGAATTGCTGCTTCATGTCTTCTTAACTTTTATCACGTGTTGAAGTGTACAGTTATGTTTGTGTTGAATCTCAACTGTTTTAGGGTTTAACGCCTTTGTAAATGGCTACGATACCAAGTGTTAGCGGTGTGAAAATGGTTTTGGTGAACCCTGCTTGTTGCATCATTTTTAGAAAGTTATCTCCATAAGGAAATTGCTTCACACTCTCAGGAAGATATGTGTAAGCAGTGGCGTGCTTCGAGAATAGCTTTCCGATAATGGGTAAAACATAGCAAAAGTAGAGGTCGAATAGGTGGCAAAGGAAGCGGTTCTGGGGACGGGAAAATTCTAAAATAATAAGTTCTCCGTTGTTTTTTAGTACGCGTAACATTTCAGAAAGCCCTTTTTCGGGATGCTCAAAATTGCGAATACCAAATCCTATCG
>JAJZHJ010000099.1 GCA_021804525.1 Bacteroidota bacterium
AGTTTTCAATGCTTTATAATTTTGCTGCGCCAAATTCCAATGAGATAGCTGATGATCCAACAAAGCTTCTACTTTGCTTGTTAATGAAAGCGATGCATCAGAGAAGGAAGAATGATAGAATATTGGAGTTTTCATGGAATGTCACGTGCAAAAAGATGATCGGAACGACAGTTCAAAAGAAATTTTCAGGCTAACTTTAGTGGCAAATCGCGATACCTACTCGGAAACATTCATTTGTTGACGTGCTTTGACTTCCCATGTCCGAATGCGATCTTTGTAAAGATTGTGCATGTTCATTTTCTGAATGTCAAGGGCTGCATCCGAGTTATCCTCCCAACGGCGACACAGATACACTACATTGTAAACCCGCCCGATACGATAGTGTCGCGATACTGCCAATCCTAATGCGTAATCTTCTCCGTAACTTGTATTTGGCACATGCAATTGACGCAACAGTGGCGTATAGAAGGCCCTTGGCGCTCCAAATCCATTGATTCGTAAAGCATTATTCCGTCCGTTTTCGTCTGTCCATTCTCGATGATCAATCACGCCCGGCGGAATGGTCTGCATATCGAAATTGGTCATGCGATAACTACCAACCACCATACCGCATTGTTGCTCATAAAAGGCATTCACCATCGTTTGCAACGTATATTCATCGCTATACACATCGTCGCTGTCCAATTGCACAGCAAATTTGCCGCATTGTGCATAGTCAATCCCCACGTTCCAGCATCCTCCGATTCCCAGGTCAAATCGATCAGGGATTAAATGAATCAATCGTTTATCTGAGGTATATCGACGAATAACATCTGAGGTTCCATCCGTTGAGTGATTATCGATGATGATTAAATTGAACGAAAAATCCGTTTTTTGTTTTAGCACCGACTGTATGGCATCTTCGATTGTTTTCACCCGATTAAACACAGGAATAATGACAGATGCCTCAACTGGAAAAATCGATTTATCAAAATGAACATCTTCAAAACGAGGTACTAAATAAGCTCCGATTGCTTTCAAATGATTGGTACATGCATGTTCCATTTCAAGTTGAACCTCTCTGTTTTTTGGATCAACATAATCAAAGATTTTTTCACCCGACGATCGACGATCTATTTCAATCTCCGAATACAGATATTCGTTAATATGTTCAATACTATATTTCTGAGATATTTTTAAACGCAAATCATACAACCCTGCATACTCAAAATCTTCACGTATGCCCTGCATTGACATCTTCAGTGCATCTGTTCGAAAAAGCAACAAGGAGCCAAAATCAAAGTCATCGCGCAAACTTCCTTGTTGATAATCAATCAATGGGTGCAATTTTTTATTACCTTCTATTATTCTGTAAGAATCAGCATAAAGCATTCCGGCTTGTGTGTCTTCAGCAATCCGAATCATACGTTCCAATGCCAAATAACCTATTTGAACCGGAAGTGTTTTCAAGTAAAGCAATACATAATCAGCAGTAGCAGTCGTGGCTATTTGCCGAATGGTTTCTGAAGCGGAGATTCGTTTAACAGAAATCACAGGAAAGCCTGACAAATTCTTCTCCTGTTCAACAGGGCTTATAGTCAACAAATGGATTTGATGGACGATCGATGAGTTTTGTAATTCGTGTAAGGTTTGTTGAACCTGTTCAGGTGATTCATAAAGGATGAAACAATCGATTCGTGGCATAGTAAAGTTGATGTGTTATTTAGAAAAGAAAAAATCCAATGCTTTTTTGACTGAACCATGTAGAAGTAAGAGATTTTTCGCTACGTCATATTCTAAGTGCGTCTCTTCTATGATCATACGTGTACCGCGGTCAATTAATTTCTGGTTATTTAATTGCATATTCACCATTCGGTTACCTTTCACGCGACCCAGTTGAATCATGGTGGTGGTAGTAATCATGTTAAGCACCAATTTTTGGGCAGTACCGGCTTTCATTCGTGTGCTGCCTGTTACAAACTCAGGCCCTACAATCACTTCGATGGGAATATCGGCAAATTTTGCTACGGGAGCGCCAGGGTTGCAGGAAATAGACGCGGTCAGTAACCCTTCTTGTTGGGCATGTTTCAGTGCACCAACAACATAAGGTGTTGTTCCTGACGCTGCAATTCCAATAATAGTGTCATTTTTGTTCACATGGAATTGTTGCAACTCTAACCAACCAGATACTTCGCTGTCTTCGGCAGCTTCCACGGCATTCCTCAACGCAGTATCTCCACCGGCAATGAGGCCAATCACCATCGTAGAAGGCACCCCAAATGTAGGAGGAATTTCCGAAGCATCAAGTACGCCCAATCGTCCACTTGTGCCAGCGCCTAAATAAAAGATTCGGCCACCTCTTTTCATACGTTCTACGATGCGGGTCACCAAAGTTTCAATTTGTGGAAGCGTTCTTTCAACAGCCAATGCCACTTTTTTATCCTCTTCATTGATTCCTCTCAACAACTCTCCAATCGAAGCCTTCTCGAGATGATCGTGCAATGAAGCTTTTTCGGTAATCTTTTCAAAAATCATGGCCGGTGGTTTCTAAAAGTTGATGTTTTCGTTTATAATAGCCAATTAGATTCTCCATTGGGGCTTGCAAAATTGAACCCAGTTCAATGGACAAATCGTTTGCGACATGGCGGAGAACATGTTGGTAATGATAGCCGATCGAACCAACTACTTGCACTTTATAGTCTTGATAATCATATTGAAAAACATTTCTTTTGAAAAACTCAGCAAAACTATCATACACCAATTGGTACAACTCGGGTTCGACTAAGTTTTCATGTAAGAAAATTGACATGGATGCCAGAAAACGGCTGGGAAATGCTTTGGTATATATATTTTCCACAATTTCAGCCTGAGTCAGACCAAAACGATTGAAAAAGCGCTCTTGAATAGCTGGAGACAATTGATTTTTCAAACAATCAGCCACCAACTTTTTTCCAAGAGCAGCTCCACTTCCTTCATCACCAATAATATATCCTAATGGAGCTACTTGTTTCACAATCGCCGCTCCATCGTATAGTCCTGAATTTGAGCCGGTACCCAATATGCAAACAATACCCGGCTGATCGCCGCAAAGCGCTTTTGCAGCTCCTAACAAGTCACTTTCAACGATAATTTTTTGAAAACGGAAAACTTTTTCAAAAGCATTAGTCACCACTTGTTTTTGCTTTTCGGTTGCACATCCGGCTCCAAAAAAATAGATGGCATCTAACTCCTCAACTTGCATCTGAAGAAGCAATTGTTTCCGCAACTGTGTTTCAATTTGCAATTCTGTCTGAAAAAAAGGATTGATGCCTGACGTTTTATAATGAAAAGATTCGGAGGTTTCTTTCAATAAACTCCAATACGTCTTGGTCGATCCGCTATCTGCAATCAATATCATACGGTTAGATTTTCTAAGGTCTCCATATCCTGAAACATGGATGCACATTACTAAATCATTCTTTGTTAGGCATGATGCTCCGGAACACCAAACAAGATTAATTCATTCTCCCTTGTGAGCAGCATCATTGTGCCCACAAAGTTAGAACAATTTCATGCAATACAAACAGCGAAAACAAATAAATAATTTTTTTTGTGTGATTTCTTGTTTGAGAACATATTTTTAATCAAAAACAAGACATAAGATAAAATTTGTTTTACAGTCGGAAAGGTGTCTGAAGTTGGCATCATCACTCCAGATGGGCATTTTGAGTATGATAATTTACCAATCCAGACATTGGCGACTTTTGTATTTGACCAATTGTTACTCCAAATTCGTCAGCAACTTCGCGAAGTAGGTCAGCATAATGATATGCAACCAAGCCCATGAAATGAACCGGATAGTTTTGATAGTCATACTGGAGAATGTTACGTGTGAAAAAATTCCTAAAGTTTTGTTTTACAAGATCATAAACATAAGGATGGTTTAAATGATCGTGTAGAAAGAAGGAAAAAGTGGCTAAAAAACGATTAGGGAAAGGCTGCCGGTACACATGCTCCATTATGTCTGATGGTGTGATACGATATTTTTCATACACTTGTTCTACCAATTCTTTTGGGGCTATCTGCTTCATACAATCGCTCAAAAAAAGCTTTCCAAGTACTGCACCACTTCCTTCGTCGCCTAAAATATAGCCTAACGGGGAAATATTTTCAACAATCTTCTCTCCATCATAAAAACATGAATTTGAGCCTGTTCCTAAAATACATCCTAATCCAGAATCTTTGCCGAAAAGCGCGCGCACGGCTGCCAATAAATCACTTTCAACTTCTACCGGGGCGCGGAATTGTGTGATTAAAGAAGATTTGATCACTTCTTTCTTTTCGTCTGAAGAACATCCTGCACCATAAAAATAAATCTGTTCGACCTTCCTTTTGAAAAAAGCTTCCGGGAGTTGTAAACGAATCGCACGACTGATTTCGCGACGTATTTGAAAATAGGGGTTCAGCCCTTCGGTAAAGGCATGCTCAATCACATAAACTCCCTCAACTAAAACCCATTCAGTCTTAGTAGATCCGCTTTCCGCTATTAATTTCATACGATAATAATTTTTTTGTTTAAGGACGTATGGAACTCGTCCCGCAAGACGGGACTCGTTTCATACTACAGAACTTTAAATATTTATCTTCGGCTACAACTTGCAAAAATAAACATTGAAAATGATGATTTCACACAGTAGGCAGTAATTTATTTTTTTTATTCAAATATTAATTCACTATTACGCTAACAGAAGGCTTTTCCATGGCACAAATCTAAAACAGATTGTGAAATTTGTACAATTTACTAATTTGAGAATATTGAACAGATTGCTAATTGTTCCCTCAAACAACAAAACGCCCAAATATAAGTCTATTTTATTGTTTTGAGACTTATTTTAATTATATAACTGCCTCTTTTCCCTATATTCTTTGTTACTTTGCACATCTAATCTTTGTGCATTGTTGGTGAAAATCAACTTTTTGCTTACGACACTACAAACACGTATCGAAAAATCATTAACTCATTCTGGCTATGAATCCCTTAAATAGCAATGAAGCATCTTTTATTGAAGAAGCACGTAAAATAGTGAATCAGAAAAGACTTCTTATCAATCCTATACAACGCCTTGCTTGGGGGACGGACGCAAGTTGCTACCGCCAAATTCCACAAGCGATTCTGTTCCCCACAAGCGAAGAAGAAGTAAAGCAGCTCTTGCAAATTGCCAATCAGCAGGAAGTGCCGGTTACTTTTCGTGCTGCTGGAACAAGTTTATCAGGACAAACTATTACCGATTCCATGATGATTGTTGTGGGTAAATTGTGGGAAAAATACAACATTCACGATGGAGGAAAAATTATTACGATGCAACCGGGAATGGTAGGTGCGCGTGTGAACGAGATACTTCAACCGTATGGACGAAAATTTACCCCTGATCCTGCTTCTCTCAAATCGGCTATGGTAGGAGGCATCATTATGAATAACGCTTCTGGCATGAACTGTGGTACTCATGCTAACAGTGACAAGATGCTTCTTTCGGCACGTATCCTTTTTTCAGATGGTTATCTGCTTGACACTGGAGATCAACGCAGCAGGGATGCATTTCGTAGAGACAAACCCATATTCCTGAAAGAATTGGAAGAAATTCGCCAATCAGTGATAACAAATGATACGTTGCGCGAACGCATACTACACAAATACAGCATCAAGAATGTGACAGGCCTCAACCTGCTTCCTTTAGTGATGTTCGATGATTCGTTTGATATCATGTCACATCTATTAGTCGGATCTGAAGGAACACTGGCATTTCTGTCGGAAGCCACAATGAAGACAGAATCCCTTCCGGCATTCAGTGCAAGTGCAATGGTCTATTTCACAGATATTGA
>JAJZHJ010000100.1 GCA_021804525.1 Bacteroidota bacterium
AAAAGAAGTTTGAGAAACTCTGGCTACCACCATTAAACATTACGATCCCAAGCATTTAATGACTTTCCATCCACGCGGTAGAACCATATCTTCAATATGGTTTGATAAAGATTCATGGTTGGACTTTAACATGTTCCAATCGGGTCATCGGCGTTACGGGCAACAACCGGAAGACAGCTTGATTCCTCCCAATACAGAAGAAGATAATTGGCGCTATGCAGAACGCAGCCTCAAAACTCAACCCCTAAAACCTGTCTTAGACGGAGAACCTTCATACGAAGATATTCCTCAGGGATTGCATGATACAACACAACCCCGATGGAAAGCACGCGACGTACGCCGTTATGCTTATTGGTCAGTTTTTGCAGGATCATGTGGACATACCTATGGCAACAATTCAACCATGCAAATGTACCACCTTGGTTATATGCCAGCATTTGGGGCTGATCGGCCCTGGTATGAAACGATACACGATCCGGGATGTTTAGAAATGCAATATATAAAAGATTTAATGTATGCGTTCCCCTATTTCGATCGGATTCCCGATCAAAGTGTCATAGTCGGCAGAAATGGAACTCAGTATTATAGAGTCATTGCTACCCGGAGCAATGATTACATTTTAGTCTATAACTATACCAATACACCCATGGAAATTGACATGACAAAAATATCAGGCGACAAGAAGAATGCCTGGTGGTTTAATCCCCGCAATGGCGCATTGGCGTATATAGGTGAATTTAATAATGGCAAACATGTTTTCGTTCATGATGGCGGTTCTTTTCCCGGGAATGATCATGTGCTCATTATTACAGACGCCAGGACATCCTATATTCAGCAAGATCAAGAATATATCAACAAGTAAATAAAAGCACGATAACATGAAAAAAACGATCTTATTGGTTTTAAGCTTAATCTATTTTGCATCTGTTAGTGCGATTGAGGTATGCAATCTGCGGACAGAAATGCTTACCAATCCCGAAGGAATTGACATCGTCCATCCACATTTAAGCTGGATGACTAAAAGCAATGCCCGCAATGTAGTCCAGACTGTATACCAAATCATAGTAGCCTCCAGCCCGGAAAAACTAACTGCTGGAAAAATTGATATATGGAACTCCGGGAAAATTGCTTCCAATCAATCAATCAATGTTTTATATAAAGGTGCACCTTTGCAAAGCGGGAATAACTATTACTGGAAAGTCAAAATATGGACAAACAAAGGTGAAAGTGACTGGAGTCAGCCAGCCCAATGGAGTATGGGATTATTGCATAAAACTGACTGGAAAGGAAAATGGATTGGATTAGATAAAGCTTTCCCGTGGGATAAGCTTGTTTTTCACTCCCGCTTGTCAGCTCGTTACTTTCGAAAAGAGTTTGACATAAATCACAAAAAGACGATTAAACAAGCAACAGCTTATATCATCGGCTTGGGAATGTATAAACTATACATCAATGGAGAAAAAATTGGTAACCAGGTATTATCACCCAGCCCAACCGATTATGATAAAGACGTAAAATATAATACGTTTGATGTAACAACCGCAGTACGGCAAGGAGATAATGTTATTGGAGTGGTTTTGGGAAATGGCCGTTATTTTAATATGCGTCAGAATTACAAACCACAGAAAATTAAAACGTTTGGATTCCCAAAAATGTTATTTCAATTACAAATTGAATACACAGACGGGACTAGCTCAACCATCGTTAGCGATGGCACATGGAAAGTAACCTCGGACGGGCCTATTCGTAGTGATAATGAATGGGATGGCGAAGAATATGACGCGACCAAAGAATTAACTGAATGGACTTTGCCTCATTACAACGCAAAGAAATGGCTTGCAGCTGAATTGGTATCAGATCCAACGGGAGTCATATCGGCTCAAATGAATCCAAACATGACCATCCACCAAGTTGTAAAACCGGTTGCCATTCATGCCTTACCCAATGGCTCGTATGTTCTTGACATGGGACAAAACATGGCGGGATGGTTAGCATTGAAAGCACAAGGACACAGAGGAGATACCATTACGCTCCGTTTCGCGGAAACCCTAAACCCTGATGGTTCTATAAACCGTGCTAATTTACGCAGTGCACTTCAAACCGATGTATATATCATGAATGGAAAAGGAGTGGAATCATGGCAACCTTCTTTTGTATATCATGGTTTCCGTTATGTTGAAATTACAGGATATCCAGGCGTTCCCACGCTGAATGATTTTGAAGGGAAAGTAATATATGATGGGGTCCACACGATCGGTTCCTTTACCTGTTCAGATTCGTTGCTGAACAAGATATATCACAATGCATTCTGGAGTATTCGAAGTGACTATAAAGGTATGCCTGTAGATTGTCCTCAACGGGATGAACGTCAGCCATGGCTTGGAGACCGTGCCTCCGGGTGTATAGGTGAAAGTTTCATCTTCAATAATGAAAACCTATACATTAAATGGCTCGATGACATTATGTATGCACAAAAGCCAGACGGACAACTACCCGATATGGCTCCCGCTTTTTACAAAACATATTATTCGGATAATATGACATGGCCAGGAACATATTTAATGGTAGCAAACATGTTATATGATCAGTTTGGGGACAGTACAGTTATAAAAAAACATTACCCCCATATGAAACAATGGCTTTCGTATATGAAAACACACTATATGAAAGACTATATTTTAACAAAAGATAAATATGGCGATTGGTGCGTGCCACCTAAATCGCAAACGCGGATTCATTCCATAGATCCTGCACGCCTAACTTCAGGAGAATTAATCGCCACGGCGTACTATTATTATTTCATGCAACTAATGGAGAAATTCGCAAAAATATCCGGGAATGAACAAGACATTCCAGCATATACCACATTGGCGTCAAATATAAAAACGGCATTTAATCAGAAATTTTACAATCAAGAAACACATCAATATGGTAACAATACTGTTACTGCCAATCTTTTGCCACTGGCTTTCGGAATGGAAAACAGCGACAATGAAAATTCCGTTTTCCATCAAATGCTGGATAAGATTGTTGATCAGGATAAAATGCATATAAGCACCGGAGTCATCGGGACACAGTGGCTGTTGCAAGAATTGGCACAACAAGGCAGAACCGATGTAGCTTTTAAAATTGCCACACAAAAAGACTATCCAAGCTGGGGATATATGGTAGAAAACGGAGCCACTACTACCTGGGAATTATGGAATGGAAATACAGCCAGTCCAAAAATGAGCTCACGTAATCATGTGATGTTGCTTGGTGATCTGATAGCCTGGATGTATGAAGATTTAGCAGGTATTAAAACACATCCGAATTATCCGGGATTTAAATGGCTGGTGATGGAACCCCATCCTACAGAAACACTAAAATCTGTAAGCGCACAAACAATCACTCCATATGGTGTGGCAAAAAGTGCCTGGACTCTGCATAAAGGAATCTTCACATGGCATGTTTCCATTCCGGCAAACACAAGAGCAAACATATTGATTCCGGCATCAAATGTCAATGATATCACAGAAAACGGTAACCCTGTGATGAAAACAGAGGGTGTCAAATTTGTACGCGTTGAGGATTATCGCATTAATCTTGAAATAGGATCTGGCGATTATACATTCGTATGCAAATATGGCGAAGCTCAAAATCGTTGGAAAGCAGGCATTATTGCAGATGAATTTATTAACAAAAATGCATCTTATCCGGAATGTCACTCAGCAACTATAGCCCAAACAACAAATGGAAATCTTGTTGCCGCATGGTTTGGCGGAACCAAAGAACGCAATCCGGATGTCTGTATATGGGTAAGCCGCCGTGTAAACGGGAAATGGACTCCAGGTAAAAACGTAGCTAACGGAATCATCAATGACACTTTACGCTATGCCTGTTGGAATCCAGTTTTGTATCAAGTTCCTGGTGGAGACCTTCAGTTATATTACAAAGTTGGTCCAAACACAGCTATATGGAAAGGGAAATTAATTGTTTCAAATGATGGTGGCACCACCTGGTCGAAACCTCAGGATTTACCTGCCAACTTCCTGGGTCCAATCAAAGACAAACCGGTATTATTGAAGAATGGCACCTTAATTGCCCCGTCAAGTACAGAAGGTGGAGGCTGGAAAATCCATTTCGAACTAACAAAAAACTTTGGAAAAACATGGAAATATGTTGGGCCTGTCGATGGCAATAATTTCCAAGCCATACAACCCACGATTCTCGTACATAAGAATGGTGAATTACAAATACTTTGCCGGACAACAGCACGCACTATTGCCGAATCATGGTCAAAAAATAATGGCAAGACATGGTCTCCTCTGGAAAAGACCTCATTACCAAATAATAATTCGGGCATAGATGCAGTTACCCTAAGAGATGGCTATTTCTTGCTTGTCTATAATCACGTATTGCCACCAGCAAATGCCAGAAGAGGAAAAGGAGCGAGATCTCCGTTGAATATAGCTGTTTCTCCTGACGGAAAAACATGGTATGCAGCCGTTGTATTGAACGATTCTCCTATTGGACAGTATTCTTATCCATCTGTAATTCAATCATCTGACGGAAACATACAGATCGTATATACCTGGCGGAGAAAAGCTATCAAATATGTGGAGATTGACCCGTCAAAACTTATATTCTCAAAAATCGAAAATGAACAATGGCCTTCAGATTCAGAAACAAAAGAAATCAACATTGTAAATCCACATAGATATAAAGTTTCAGTCTGCGATTG
Source organism: Bacteroidota bacterium (assembly GCA_021804525.1). GTDB lineage: Bacteria > Bacteroidota > Bacteroidia > Bacteroidales > Paludibacteraceae > Microbacter. The sequence goes on from JAJZHJ010000100.1 coordinate 4,724, forward strand.
GATGATCCTGAAACGACAGAAATTGGGAGCAATCGATTTGGCTAAAGAAATTGGAACAGACGGTGTCGAAGTAGATATGGGAGGATTAGGTAAAAAAGTCGATTTTGCTAACAAATTGAACCAGAAAAAAATACAAGAAGAATACATTGCAGAATGTAACCGGTTAGGTATGCAAATTAGTTCCATCGCTATGTCAGCTTTTTATGGTCAATCATTTGCAACACGACCCAACTATGAACAGCTGGTTGATGAATGCATATCGGTAATGAAAGCCTTAAAAGTGAAAGTAGCATTTTTACCGCTTGGAGATGAATGTGATAAAGTGAAACACCCGGATCTTTATCCAATCATACTACAACGGTTAAAAGTGATTGCAAAAAAAGCAGAAGCCGCAGGAGTTGTGATAGGAATCGACACTTCAATACCCGCTAAAGCAGAAGCAAAACTGATTGATCAGGTAGGTTCGCCTGCAATTCGTTGCTATGCCAATTTCTCTACTATCCTGAAACGACATGGCAATATTTGCAAAGATCTGAAAACGCTTGGAAAAGATCGCATTATTCAAATACATGCTACCAATACAGATGGTTATTGGCTGCAAAACGATCCGCGTATTGATATGGTCAAAATTAAAGAAACACTCGATAAAATGGGTTGGAGTGGTTGGTTGGTTATTGAACGTTCCAGAGACATAAAAGACGTTCATAACGTAAAATGGAATTATAGTGCCAACACTGCTTATCTCAAAAAGGTATTTCAACAATCAATACGTTGACAGATGAAACGATTTAGCCTTATTCTGTTCGTCATTCTTATTCTTGCCCCAAATATGGAAGGCAAGAATAAGACTACGTATAATTCTGTTATTGAAATAATTGCACCAAACAAAAATGATCTTTTCAAATCAAAGATCTTACATTTTTGCAAAGAAAACAGGATTAACACCAATGATCTATTTGTCTGGCAATCGCATTGGGTTTTGTATGCTCATTTTAACCACTTTGAAAATACAAAACTAAAGCTTGAGAGAGTATTGCCATCAGCTAGCATTAAACTCTACAAAACACCATTTTATATCTTTGACAGAAAA
>JAJZHJ010000101.1 GCA_021804525.1 Bacteroidota bacterium
TAACGCAAAGTCAGTACGATGGTTTGTCCTTTTTGTAAAGCGCTGTTTGGTGGCAGTGATTGTGAGATCACTTTGCCTCGCCCAATGAGCTGAACATGCAACCCTGCGTTTTCTAACAAATATACGGCATCTTTGGCCCCCATCATCATAACGTTTGGTATGCAGTTTCTGGGAACTTCCATTGAATGAATTTTTACATAATTGCTGTCGGCAGTCGCTGTGACCCATGGAAACGCACCTTTGTCGCCTAAAAAATTAATGGATAATCGAGACAAAACGGTTTTTACATCGTTATAATCCCCTCCTTTGATATCCGGTATTTTGTCGGCTGGTGAAGTGGCAATAGCGTTAGGTTGCATGGTGATTTTGTTGGCGTTCACCAACTCTGCAATCTCTTTCACTACAGCACCTGCCATGGTACCTCCTGACGCATAACCAATTTTCGGATCACGAATTACCACAACCACCGTGTATTGAGGGTCATCAACAGGGAAATAGCCACAAAACGACACTTGATGTTCTATGCCATCTGTCTTGTATCCGCTGATACCTTTTGAAATTTGTGCAGTCCCCGATTTCCCTGCAATTTGCACATACGGTGACTTCAGTGTTGTTCCCGTTCCATGTTGCACCACTCCGATGAGCATCTGTTTAATAATAGCCAATGTGGATGGTTTACAAATTGCGTCATCAATTGTGCTTGTTGTGAATGTTTTAATGGTTTTCCCATCTTGTTGAATGGCTTTTACCAAGTATGGGCGTATCATTTTTCCATTATTGGCTATGGCATTGTAGAATGTCAATGTGTAGATAGGGGGTATTTGTACTTCATACCCTATCGACATCCATGGAAGAGTTGTCAAAGACCAATGCGTGAATTTGTCGCCTGGGTGTTTTATGTGAGGAACGCCTGCTCCTGGTATGTCAAAATGAATAGGGTCATTCAACTTCATTTCATACAATTTATCGACATAAGCAGCAGGGTTATTCTTATAAGCGTTGTATATTGTGCGTGAAACACCGATGTTTGAAGAATACCAAACTGCTTGTGCAACAGTGATTTTGTGAAATCCACCATGATCTTCATTCCAATCGTGCATTTTACGGCCAAAGAAATCGTAAACGCCTTTTCCCGTGTCAATGGTATCATTGGGGGAAATAAGTCCCTGATCGAGCGCTGCCATGATGGAAGCTACTTTAAAAGTGGAGCCGGGTTCTGTCTCGTCGGCAAAAGCATCGTTCCGAAGTTCTGCATAGGTGCTATCAGCCGTTTTGGTCAAATTAGCTACGGCTTTAATTTCTCCGGTTTTTGTTTCCATTACGATGGCGCAACCTTCTTTGGCATCAATTGCCTTTAGTTCTTTCAACAACGCATTCTCGGTGATATCCTGAATGTTGGCATCGAGGGTTGTGATGATGTCGGCACCATTTTCAGGTGGTATTTGCACAACATTTTCCCATCTTCCGGCTATTCGTTGACGTGAGAATAATCCGGCTTTCCCTCTCAAGAGCGAATCGTAGGCCAGTTCAAGCCCGTTTTTTCCACCAAGTGATTCATCACCGTAAATATCGCCAATGGTGCGTGCCCCGATATCTCCAAACGGGCGAACACGACGTGCATAAATATCTTCGATAAGTCCGCTGCGCATTTTCCCTAAATTGAACAAGGGGAATTGAGTAATTTCTTTTAGATCGGAATAGGAAACTAAATAGGGATAGACCAAAAAACGCGGATCACGCTTTTTATAAGCATTGATCATTGCGTTTTCATAGGCAATTTTTGATTTATCTCCTAATTTTGCCGATAAACAGGCTGCCAAGGAATCGACTTTTTCATAAAACAAAGAAGTTTTATGATGGCGAAGCGTGTCGTGCAGGGCCTGCGTACGCATATCCATATGTAAATAATACTTTGGAATGGTACTTGCTAATAATTCGCCATCTTCGGAGTATATGTTTCCACGTGTAGCCGGAGCTACACGATCGGCTTGCGTGAGCGATGCGGCTAATTTCATCCACATAGGTCGTTGCGAAGTTTGAATGACCACGATTTTGATGATAATAGCTAAGAAGATCAGTAAAATGAGAAAATATACCAATCCAAAGCGTATCAATATGTCGCGTCGGCTTTCGTTCATGGCTTAGTTATTTGAATCTCGGGTTGTATCGACTCGTGTAAATCCAGTCCTTTGGCTTTTACCATTGTCGCTACTTGCGATTGCCGACTGAGTTGCATGAGTGTGGAGGAGGTTGTCAATGCTTCGTATTTCGCATTGGTGAGTTGTTCTTGCAGTCTATTGATGGTGGCAATTTGTTGCTCGCAAGTGAAGCGATTGTCAATGTAAAAAACGGCAATTCCACACAAAAGAATAAACAACAGCAGTTGTTTGCGAAAAAAGGGGGCAGTCAATATCTTGCCACTCATCAGATCACGAATGCTCCAAGTTGGAATTGATTTCGTTTCTTGTATCGGTTGTTCTTCTTGCATTGCCATTTTCTTATTCTCAATTAAATGGTTTTTTATTCGCCTGCTTTTTCTGCGATACGCAATTTTGCACTTCGTGAACGTGGATTGTTGTTTATTTCTTCTTCCGATGGAGTAATCGGTTTTCCTGTTATTACATGAAAAGGAGTTTGTGTATGACCGAAAAAATCTTTTTCGATGTCACCGTTGCATCGTCCGCTGCGGAAGAAGTTTTTTACTAAACGATCTTCTAACGAGTGGTAGGTGATTATGGCTAAGCGTCCACCGTCACGTAGCAAAGAAGGTGTTTGTTCTAAGAATTCCTGCAATGTTTCCATTTCGTGATTTACTTCGATGCGCAATGCTTGAAAAGCTTTTGCCATCTCTTTTTTCTCACGTTCAAATTTGAAAGCCGGCTGAATGGATTCTACTAATGCCTGAATAGTCTCAATGGGTTGTTGAGCGCGTGCTTTGACAATGAGTGAAGCTAATCTACGGGCGTTGGAGAGTTCTCCATAGCGAAAAAACAGAGAGGATAAGTCTTCTTCTGAATAATTGTTGACAACCGTAGCTGCGGTTAATTCCGATTGTCCATTCATTCTCATATCTAATTCTCCTTCAAAGCGAAACGAAAAGCCTCTATTGGGAGTGTCGAAATGATGGGATGAGACTCCCAAATCGGCTAAAATGCCATCAACTTGAGTGATGTGATGGTATTTTAAGAAATTGGATAAGAAACGGAAATTGCTGTGCACAAATACAAAACGTGGGTCGTCAAGTCTGTTGTCGTAGGTTTCTTTGTCTTGATCAAAACCAAACAGTTTGCCTTTATTGCCTAAATGACTTAATATTTCCCGAGCGTGACCTCCTCCACCGAAAGTTGCATCCACATAAATTCCATCGGGATGTATACGCAGTCCATCAATGGTTTCTGGCAAAAGAGCTGGTGTGTGGTATACATTCATTGGGTTACGTTGTTGATGAGTGGTTGACAAAACGAACCATTAGATGGTGAAATCTTTTCTCTTTGACCTGTCAAAAATAGATTATGTTCAAATTAACGAGTTTCTTTTTGTGACGATGTCGAGAGAATAGTTTGGAGCAATTGGCTGAATTCTGCAGGCGAATATTTTGCTTTTTCAAAGGCTTCTTTTGCCCAAACACAAAAAGTATCGAGCATGCCGACAAACAAAACATCGGTCTCAACTCCCACTAAGTGTAAATATTTTTTTGGAATTAACACGCGACCTTGCGAATCAATATCTAATTCTTCAGCTTCAGCCACATATTGCATCAATACTAGTTGATGTGTCGGATTCCATTCGTTGAGTTTGCCTTTCAGTAACTGCAATTTTTCATTCCAAATAGACTCTGGATAAAAAACCAAACTATTGCTGTAAGGATCTTTTCGCATCACCAATCGAGTATTTTCGTTCTCGGGTAAGGCTTTGCGATAATGAGCAGGAATGAAAATTCTACCCTTGGCATCGGCTTTGGCTTCACTATTTCCTATAAAACCATACATCTTTGTCCTTCATCAAATTGAGATGTAAAGATAGTGCTTTTTTGTATTCCCCACAATTCCCCACAAGAAAAGAATTTTTTATTTACTAACAAGTTATGAACAGCTTTTTTGCTGCTCACGAGAGTCATTTTGACGATGTTTTAATTTCAATTCATTAATAATCAGTGATCTATTTTCTTTGAAATTGTTTTTGTTTTTTTTGTGGCGTAAAGTGGAGGTTGTAAAAGATTGTGCACCGTTTTTTTATACCTGAAAATGCGACTTAAGCGGTTATAAAGCAGTCATTCCAATTTTTATTTATACTTTTGTCCTGATTTTTTTATTGTTCACATGACAACTATTATTCCACCAATTGATAAAAAATTATTAATTAAGGAGTTGACTCCTGATAAGTTACTTCGCCCTACCAATAAGGCAAACAATCATATCTATGTTGTCACTGCGCATGAAGCTCCGCATGTGATGGATGAGATTGGAAGACTACGCGAAATTTCTTTTCGGGAATCGGGAGGCGGCACAGGGCGAGATAAAGATGTAGATGAATTTGATTTGATGTCAGTGCCTTACCGGCAGTTGATCGTTTGGAATCAAGAGACACAGGAAATAATGGGTGGGTACCGGTTTCTGCATGGGAGAGATGCTCTTTTCGATGCAGAGGGGCAACCAATTTTGGTTACTTCGCACATGTTTCATTTTTCCGAAACATTCATTCAAGATTTTCTACCGAAAGCCGTCGATGTAGGCCGTGCATTTGTTCAGCCTGCTTATCAGTCGTCGAAGATGGGTGCTAAAAGCCTGTTTGCACTCGACAATCTGTGGGATGGATTAGGCGCCATATCCATTAGTGAAAAAATTGATTACCTCATTGGGAAGGTGACCATATACCCTACATTTGATGCGGAAGCACGTGATATGATTCTTTATTTTATGTATCGATACTTTCCCGATAATGATCATCTTTTGACTTTGAAAGAGGAAGATTATAGGCCAGTTGAAAAAAAAGGACAATATGATGATTCTTTTTCCGACGACACTTTTGAGGAGAATTATCGCAAACTCAATTTGGCAGTGCGTAGGCGTGGAGTGAATATTCCGGCATTAATCAGCGCATATATTGGTCTTTCGCCTACCATGCGTACGTTTGGAACGGGAATCAATCGTGAATTTGCGAATCTATTCGATACCGGCATTATGATTACCGTTGCCGATATTTTTGAACATAAACGTCGTCGGCATATTGAGCCTTATTTACAATATCTTGCCGATTTATTGAGGCGACCGCTTTAATGGTGGGTTGTTGTTTTCTTACAAAGCGTTGGCTTCATTGGCTATTCGATCCAATTCAGGAGTAAATCCCAATTTACCATTGACTAAAATCACTGTTTCAATTCGAGCGGATGCGTGTAGAATTTTATTATCTCTGCTAAATAGTGCTTGATAAAAAACATAACGCACTCCTTCTTTTTTGAGTGTTAGTTGAGAGCTAAACTGATCAGAAGGCAGCAATGAATGCTTAAATGAGATTTCGACTTTTACTACCACAGCATCTATTCCGCGTCGATGCAACTCCGAAAAACTAATCTCTTTTGATAACAAAAATTGATGTCGGGTATGTTCAAAATAGTTTTGATAAACAGCATTATTCACTATTCCTTGTAGATCGCATTCGTAATCGCGAACTTCCATTGGAAGTTCAAAAATGTAGTTTTGCATTGGCTTTTGAAAGTCTGTTAGGTACTAGCTGAAAAATCATATTCGTTGTTTGTCTTTTGGTTGAATCAAAAATCGAATAGATTTTTTTTAGAATATTACGATATTATTT
>JAJZHJ010000102.1 GCA_021804525.1 Bacteroidota bacterium
GGCACAATGAGCACCCCATTCATCAATCCTCAATATGGCTTTTCTGGGATGGTCGAACTCAGTTATGCTCCACATAAAATAAAAGGATTTTCAGCATCCATTGCCGCAGCATGTGATCGGGGAATTCTCACCAGCAATAATTTGGGTTTTAACTTAACCATAAAACAACAAGGAGTGTTAGACTGGATATGTCAAAAAAAGTAGCCACATAGCAACGAGAAAAATTTGAACGTGTAAAAAATCTGCTGGGTATTCAACCTCTGTTATTTTTATTATTCAACCCTCTTTAGTTATCAAGATTCAGGGTGTTACCGTTTTTGCTTTGGCAGGCAGTGCCAATTTCACTCCTTGAGGAGATGATTGAGAGGTAGAGGAAACAACCATGGTTAACGTCGCAGTTGTACTGGGTTTGGTGGGAACATATTGAACCGTGAGCATCACAGTGGACACAGGAGAAGTCCCAAAATAGATATATCCATTGCTTATGTTGGTCGAATCGTTAGCAAGTATTGTACTTCCTAAAGCGGCAATACCTGGAAAAGAAACTTTTGAAACTGTGGTGTCGTTGCTTACTCTAAAACTTGTGATTGGGTTGTAAAATCCCTGAAGTGTTAGTGGAAGAAGAAGTGTATCGCCAACGGTAAGGGTGTCAAGAGACGTAATAACAGTACCATTCAGTGTAACTGAACCTGCATAAGCAATTTGAGGTGCAAAATCATTCTGCGTGTTGGTTTGCATACACGAAGAGAAGAGAATAATACCTAACGCCGCAAATATAAATCCTAATTTTTTCATTGGAATAGAATTGAAAAATGATGAAACAATGGGACGAAGCAAATACCATCAATCGAAAAAACACTTCAGTTCTTTTCTGAAGGGACAAAGGTAGGAATTCATATGGTAATGCAAACAGAAAGCAGTTTCTAAAGGCTGTTATTTTGAATTATTTAAACTGGCGATTTCTTTTGCGGTCATAAGTTTTACTATTTCATGAAACTTCTCGTTTGAACGTAGCGAGTGCATGGAGAAAGTTTGTGTCGGGAATGCCAAAGAAGGCAAGGCCCGATGAACCATTATTCAGAATAGTTTGGATCATCTGCCTGACATCAATTTCATCTTGTAGAACATCCTCCACATAAATGGCCGTAATAACAGACGCAGGCTGCACGGCGGCAACATTTTCGCGTGTTGTGGCATATACCCAATCGATCGTTTGGTTGTAAAATTTATAATAAACCATGGGAAGATAAAAGTCCAATTGCCAGTTCTCCCAGGCTTGCATCACAAGACGGCGTGCAATCGCTGGCGTTGGAAAAGGAGAAGCACTTACCTTCAACTGATGACTTCGCACAATGTCGGCAATTCCTTTCACACATTCAGTCACCTGAAGCAACCGAAAAGAAAGCCACGTCTCGTCTTGCGACGGATCAGATAAAGTTTTGGGATCGTAGCCGTGTATGGTTTTGAATTTTTCAATGGCCATAGGATGATAACCGTAATCCCACTGAGAATATACCTTATCTTGCACAATATCATATTTGGGCTGTAGATTCACCGGCAGAATAACATCAACATAACGTGCAAAATCCAGACTGATCCCTTGTATACCATCCAATTGACAGAGGTACCTGGTTTGACGGTAAAGTTCGTTTCGAAAGTCATCAATAGCCGGATTTAAAAACTTATAGTGATCAACATAAGCTTTCTTATCGATCAAAGAATCGCCATCAGCGTTGACATCAAGCCATTCGGGATGTTCCTTGGCTAATTCGGGTTGATTCATTACCCACCACCAAACATAGAGATCGATGTTATATTTTTGAGCAATCGGAATGACTTTTTCAATCGCGAGCATACTCCCTTTAAAGTTTATACCACGTACGCCGTGCGTGGCATAGAGCTTAAAAAGACGGTCATAATTTTCATGGGGTGTATCCTCTATCCAAGTCCAAAAAAGAGGCATTCCTTCTTCGGAAAAGAAGTTGCGCTCATCAGTTTTTAAACGCGACATTATTCTATAAATAAAAATTCAGCATACAAAAGTATCTCTTTTTGGTGAACCCCCACCATAAAAAATAATGTATCTTTGCAGCAACTCAAAAACTTGATAGATTTCTTGATTTAATACTCGCACAAGAGATAATAAATGCAAGGGAAACGACGAAAAATATAATTAACTATTTAAAAATAAGAGATATGTATAATTTCATTTTCAAAAACCCCACCAAACTTATTTTCGGAAAAGGGACGATTGCTTCATTAACTACTGAAATTCCAGACGGTAAACGGGTGATGATGACGTATGGTGGCGGCAGTATTAAAAATAATGGCGTGTACGACCAGGTGAAAGCCGCATTGCATAATTATAGTATTATTGAATTTTCAGGTATTGAGCCTAACCCTACGTATGAAACCCTGATGCAAGCGGTTGCATTGGCAAAAGAACAAAACATTGATTACTTTTTAGCTGTTGGCGGAGGTTCGGTGATTGATGGAACAAAATTCATAGTAACAGCCATGCTTTATGATGGTGATCCATGGGAATTCATGATTGATCCTTCGAAAGCGAAACATGCACTCCCTTTTGCAACAGTGCTTACGCTGCCTGCAACTGGATCGGAAATGAATAATGGTTCCGTAATTTCTAAAAAAACAACACATGAAAAGCTAGCTTTCATGAATCCGGAAACTTATCCTCAATTTTCGATTCTTGATCCTGAAGTGACTTATTCGCTTCCAAAACGACAATTAGCTAATGGCGTGGTTGACGCTTACGTCCATGTTATGGAACAATACCTCACATTCTCTTCCGATTCGATGATTCAGGACAGGTTCGCCGAAGGTATTCTTTCCACACTGACAGAAATAGGAGAAAAGGTGGTCAATGGCCAACCGGAATATGATCTGCGCGCCAATTTCATGCTAAGTGCTACAATGGCTCTCAATGGTTTCATATCAATGGGTGTCCCTCAGGATTGGGCAACACACATGATAGGGCATGAGCTGACGGCTCTTTACGGACTTGACCATGCAGTAACATTAGCCATAGTTCAGCCTTCATTACTTCGCGTGATGCGAAATGAAAAGAGGGAGAAATTATTACAATATGCAGACCGTGTATGGCATCTCACACAAGGCAGCGAAGAAGGACGTATCGAAGCTGCCATTCAAAAAACCGAAGCTTTTTATCGGAATCTTGGCATCAAAACTAAGCTATCCGAACATGGAATTGACAACAAATCGTTTGACTCCATCGCAGAACGTTTTGCAATACGTGGTTGGAAGTTAGGAGAGAAACAGTCGATTACTCCTGAGTTGATCCGCGAAATATTAAACGGATGCCTTGCGTAGGCAATCAAAGGAATAGTTACATGCGCAATATTCTGATTTTTTCCTTTTTGCTTTTATTTGCAACGGAGGCATCTGCCATCACCTTGTCTGATTCTGCTCGCATTAGCTTGCTTACATGTGGTCCGGGTGACGAACTTTATGCTAAATTCGGTCATTCGGCCATACGAATCTATGATCCTGTTAATCACATAGATGTCAGCTTTAATTATGGGTATTTTGACTATAATACTCCTGGTTTTTATTATAAGTTTGTGAGAGGGGAAACTGATTATCAGATTGGTGCGGTAGACACACCGGATTTCTTTTTAGAATACCGGATGCTTAACATCAACATGTGGGAACAAGTGCTGAATTTGCAACAAGACGAAAAGCAAGCCTTGTTTGATGCCTTATTAGTCAACTATCAACCTGAAAATCGCTATTATCGTTATAACTTTGCCTTCGATAACTGTGCTACCCGTCCCCGTGACATGATAGCCAGATCCATTCATGGCAAGTTGATTTTCTCTCCTTCGCTGGATAAAAATCATGAAACTTTTCTGCAACTTATCGATCATTACACGGCTGAGAATCCTTCCATTTTATTTGGCATGCATCTTTTGTTTGGAGCATCTGCTGACAGTGTTGCTACGTTGCAACAAAGTTTTTTTCTGCCTGAACGGTTGATGCAGGGCTATGCCACGGCTATGATTCAAAGAGGGAGCATAGAAGTCCCTTTGGTTATTTCCACCTCGCAACCGGTGAAAATAGTAGGTCATGAACACAAACCGGCCTTCGACTATATCCCCTGGATTATTGGAATCATATTGCTGTTTGTTTTGTATCTCTCGTCGGTGGATAAGCAAAAGCAACAGCTTTCTTTCTGGTTTGATGGAATCTTGTTTGGTCTGGTGGGTGTAACAGGGATTGTTATTTTCTATATGAATTTTTTTTCGTTGCATCCCCTAGTTTCGCATAATTGGAACTTAGTATGGATGAATCCACTCGATCTTGTATTTGCCTTCCTCCTTCCTTTTAGTTCTCTGCGCAGAATAGCTTTTTATTTGCAATACTTCTTTTTGGTATGCATCATATTTCTTTTGGTGTCCTTGTTTTATTTGCCGCAAACATTTCTTTTTTCACAAATCATGCTGATGGTAGCAATGGGTATACGTTCGGTCATGTATCTGCGATTACGCAACGAATACTTACATCCGAAAATTACTTCTGTAAGAGCTAAGAAAGTAACAGCTTCATCCTGATATCTTTCATAATACTGAGAGAACACCTGATTATATACATTGCAATTCAATTATAGATTTCTGATGATAAAGTTCATTTTCCCGTTATTTATTATATTTCAGTTCATAATCTTTCCAACGACAGCTGCCAACGAACCCGCAAGACCTCGTCTTGTAGTATTTATTGTGGTGGACGGATTACAATCCGAACACATAATGACCATTTGGAACGACTTGAACAAAGGAGGGTTTAAGCGTTTATATACACAGGGAGCCGTTTGCAACCATGCCTATTATCCGATTCTTTCTGCTGGTAGTGCAGCTGATTATGCATCTCTTGTAACAGGATCGACCCCATTTTACCACGGTATAGTAGGGAATACGTTTTATAATCGTGTCACCGGAGAAACGCAACCTTGTCTGCAAGACGACAAATACAATGGAATTGGCACTGATGATGCACTCTCACTAAGACCATTGCTTGCGTCAACCTGCTCTGATGAACTTAAAATGAACACTGCAGGAAAATCGAAAGTGTTTGCCATCGGTATTCATTCTGCCGAAACAATGTTACTGGCAGGTCATGCAGGCGACGGAGCTGTTTGGGTGAATCGGGAGACTGCTAATCTGGCTACCAGTACTTTTTTTGCTTCAGGATTGCCCCAATGGGCAGATCAAGCTAATGTGAATCATGCAGTGGAAGATGGTATTCGATCTGAATGGACGCCCTTGTACAACATATCAACCTATTTTTTCCCAGCCACGCATCCTGATGCAAAACAAGGCTTTGATTATATCAACAATGGCGCTTCGATGACTCAAATGATGGCGAATTATAAACATTCTCCTTTTGTCAACACATTGGTGAAAGATTTAGCGATTAAAGCACTGACAGATGAACACTTGGGACAGGATGCTTATCCCGATTTTTTAGGTCTTGAATTTACCGTGCAAGTTGCCGGAGATCCTTCGCATGAGCTTGTTTCTGCCGAAAAAGAAGATATGTATCTGCGTTTAGACAACAACATTGCTGATTTAATAAATAAAATCGACAGTTATGTAGGGCTAAATAATACGATTATAGTATTGACCAGCAATCAGGGAGAACCTCATCGTCAACAGACAATGACAACATATAACATTCCTTCCGGCCAATTTGTACCTG
>JAJZHJ010000103.1 GCA_021804525.1 Bacteroidota bacterium
TGAAAACAGAATCCATTCCGGCATTCAGTGCAAGTGCAATGGTCTATTTCACAGATATTGAAACTACTTGCAGAGCTGTGCAACGTATTAAACCTACCCCTGCAGTCGGCGCGGAATTGTTAGATCGGAAAGCGCTACAGTCAGTCGAGGGGAAAATAGGAATGCCCGAATACCTGCATTCGTTTGGAGAAAAAGTGACAGCTTTATTGATTGAAACGAAAGCCGATACTAAAGAAGCATTACAAGCAAACATAGTTATTATTGAGCAAGCGCTTGCTTCATTTGAAACAGTGATGCCCATTGAATTTACGGATGATGAAGCCATTTACAACACCTGGTGGGCCATGCGTTCAGGCATTTTTCCTTCTGTAGGAGGCATGCGTCCGACAGGAACAACCACCATCATCGAAGATGTGGCTTTTCATCTTGAAGATTTGCCTGCTGCCACGATTGAACTACAAAAATTGTTGATTAAACATGGGTACATCGACGGCGTTATTTATGGTCATGCCTTAGAAGGTAATTTTCACTTCATCATCAACCAATGTTTCGACACGCAAGAAGAAATTGATCGGTACGAAAGATTGATAAACGATGTCGTGGAGCTGGTAACCGACAAATACGATGGTTCACTGAAAGCGGAACATGGCACAGGGCGCAACATGGCTCCATTTGTAGAACGTGAATGGGGAAGCGATGCATTTGCCATCATGAAGCGGATTAAAAAACTTTTCGACCCGAAAAACATACTCAATCCAGGAGTTATTTTTAATGATGATGCAACCATTCATCTGAAACATTTCAAATCATTCCCATTGACGAATGTTCACGTAGACAAGTGCATCGAATGCGGCTTTTGCGAGATCAATTGCCTCACGGCAGGATTTACATTGTCTGCGCGACAACGTATCGTCATTCAACGTGAAATTGCACTGCTTAAACAAAATTCTAAAAACGACAGCTTACGGCGACAACTTGAAAAAGAATATGTCTATCTGGGAAATGCAACCTGTGCCGGTGATGGACTTTGCTCCACTTCATGCCCGATGGAAATTAACACTGGCGACTTAACTCACGATTTACGGCACGAACAACTACCCACCGGAAGTATAGGTTGGCATATTGGCAATTACAGCGCCAATCATTTTGCAGGTATCAAAAACGGGTTGCGTTCAATCTTATTTATCGCCAACACGGCACATACGATATTAGGAAGCAGAAATATGACTTTTTTGGCGAATGAAGCAAATAAGTTAGGAACTCCTCTTTGGACGACCTCTATGCCAAAAGCATATAAAATAAAGAAAAAACAGCACCTTACAAGCTCAACCACTTTGAAGGTAGTCTATTTTCCCAGTTGCATCAACCAAACAATGGGAGTAGCAAAAGACAATCCCGATCAAACTCCACTTCCTGACAAAATGAACGGTTTGTTGCAAAAAGCAGGCTATGAAATCATGTATCCCGAAAACATGGAAAGTCATTGCTGTGGAACCATTTGGGAAAGCAAAGGGATGTTTGACATTGCCGATAGAAAAACCTTCGATTTGGAAGAAGCATTGCTCTCAGCCAGCGAAAATGGACGTTATCCTGTTCTTTGTGATCAAAGTCCATGCCTATACCGGATGCGCGAAAAGATGAAACGTTTAAAGTTGTATGAGCCGGCAGAGTTTATCGAAACATTTCTTGTTGATCGGCTTGAATTTCACCCCATCGACGAACCTATTGCCATTCACACAACCTGTTCGATGACAAAGATGCACTTAGGCGAAACCCTCTTTCGATTGGCAAAGCGATGTAGCAATAAAGTGCTGATTCCACAAGAAGTTGGTTGTTGCGGCTTTGCAGGCGACAAAGGGTTCACGTATCCTGAAGTCAATCGCTATGCATTACGCAAATTATCGCCACAATTAGAAGCTTCGCACATAAAACATGGCTATTCCAATAGTCGTACCTGCGAAATAGGATTAACCACAAACGGGAAAATTCCTTACATGTCCATCGTTTATTTGGTTGATCAATGTACTACGGCTAAAAAGGAGTTAATTACGACTCTAATTTAGGTTGTTGGGGAAAAATAACAGAAGCTATAATGCTCACTCCTAAAATAGCCACGATGGCCAATAGTGAAACCGAAGTGCTGATAGGAAGATGGAAAATACCATCGAGCAACATCTTGACACCGATGAATGTGAGAAGCACCGCCAATCCGACTTTCAGATAATGAAACAGATTCATCACATGTGAGACTACGAAAAACAAGGAACGCAATCCGAGAATAGCGCAAATATTCGATGAGAAGACAATAAAAGGGTCTTTTGTGACGGAAAAAATGGCAGGCACCGAATCGACGGCAAAGATCACATCTGTAAATTCAATGACTAAAACCACTAAAAGGAGTGGTGTCATCATCCATTTACCTTGCTGTTTCACAAAAAAATTATCGCCAACAAATGATGAAACAACTTTAAAGTGTTTCGACGCAAACCGTACAATAGGGTGTTTCGAAACTTCGATTTGCTCTTCCTTATTACGTTCAACATACATTTTTATCCCCGAGAAAACCAACAAAGCACCAAATATCCACAGCACCCATTCAAACTGCTGAATTAACGAGGCTGTAACATAAATAAAAAGGAATCGCATCACGATAGCGCCCAGAATTCCCCAAAACAGCACCCGATGATAATAGGCTTTGGGAACACTGAAACTCAGGAACAATAGGATCATTACAAAAATATTATCCACCGAAAGTGCGTATTCGATGAGGTAACCGGTGAGAAACTCCAATGAAAGAGCATGTCGATAAAGTGCAATATTCGGTTGAAGTCCCCAGACTGGATTTAAAGTCAAACCATGTCCATGTATACGGTTTAGTTCTTGCAACTGATTGAACGTGGTAATTCCGCGAATGGCTTCTCCATCCAAGCGTATGAAAAGATAAATTCCGGCTGCAAACAATACCCACACCACTGTCCATATTGAAGCTTCTTTAAGCGACACTTCGTGACTTTTGCGATGGAAAACGCCCAAGTCGATAAAGAGCATCGCCAATACAAGCACCAGAAACAAGATAAAAAATGATAGTTCGTGTGTAAACATAACAGCAAACAGTTAGATATTTTTCATCAAAAAGTGGAGATGAGAAAATAAGTTCTACTCTTTGAAAACAAAGTAAACAGCAGCAATTAATAAAAGCATCGCCACAATATGATTCCAACGAATGGTAATTCTAAACACCACCATTGAGAAAATGATAAACACCACCAACGTGATGACTTCCTGAATCACTTTCAATTGTATCAACGAAAAAGGGCCTCCATTTTCACGAAACCCGATGCGATTGGCTGGCACCTGCACACAGTATTCAAAAAAAGCCACACCCCAACTCATCAGAATAACCACAAAAACCGGTAACGATTCAAACCACGAAAATTCTCTCAGTTTCAACTGTCCATACCAGGCAATGGTCATGAATACATTCGATATAGAAAGCAACAAAATTGTCAAAAAACCATTCGTCATATCTTATTCAATGAATACGGTTTATTTATCTCATTTTGAGCGCAATAAGCTCACACTTCCTTTTAATTTATAACGTTTCCCGTCTGCTCCGGTTGCTGAAATGATGTAATAATATACACCCGGAGGCGATAATTTCCCGTTCACGCGACCATCCCAGCCTTGACCAGGGTCGGTGGATTCATACACTTTTCCTGCCCATGACGAATAAAGAAGCATTTGAAATTGAACAATGGAACGATACGAAACCCGAAACTGATCATTTATGCCATCGCCGTTTGGAGTAAAGACATTTGGAACATCAATAAACGAATCGCTCACCTTCACGGTCAATGAATCGCTGTAAGAGCACGTGTTTGCTCCATTGGAAACCACCAAAACTACTTTATAGGTTCCTGTTTGTGAAAATTCATAACGCAAATTTGTATCGGTATAACGCAGATAAGAGGACGGAGTCTGATTATTGTAAATATACCATTCATAAAACTGCGTGACAGGGACATTCGCATTGCTTTCAAAATCCACATTCAATGGTGCAGAGCCTTCCAAAGGGCCTATTTGTCGGCCTGCTTCATTCAAAGCGGTGCGTTCTACAATAGTTCCCGTCATGTGCGACTCGACTCGTACCGCCGAGTAAAGTGATGAGGTAATAGATGGCGTCGTCATACCAAATTGAGCAGCATATTGATCGCCTGACAGGGTAAATTGTGTATCGCAATAGGGAGATGGTATGGAGATGGCATGGACAATGTCTGTTACAGATTGCGTCTGTGTAATGTTGTTCCAGGCCCCATTCGAAAACGACTCATTTTTATACGTAAGTGTAAATTGACGCGATAATGAATGGCTTGTTCCCAAAGAATCGCGATACACTAAAGAGGGAGCTGTCCCTGTCACTTGAAGCGATAATTGAGAACAAGGATCCGTGCCATTGACGGGTATGATAGAAGTAAGTTGAACGGGATAATTATGATAATCAATGACCCAGATGTAATATTTTACTCCGTCGGCAGTCAGGATATAACCCGTACCATCTTCCACAGATATAGCAGATTGATTGCTCACGAACGACCCGTCGAATTTTGTCCAGAGATAATTATTTGCCTGTCCAGTAAATGTAATTTGATTGTCCGATGTAATGCCATTGAACAAAAAAACCGCTTGAAGTCCGGTAACATCACTTCCTGTCAACTGAATGGAACGTCCTTGACCGGTCACAACAAACTGCGACCATGACAGGTCATAAAAACTGACAAAAACGAGAAGCAACAGGAATTTCTTCATTAGCTGATGGTTGATTTTGTTATGACTTGAACGTTCGATTACTCCTTACCTGATGCCGAGAGTTTGTCTAAATAACCGTTCAACCGATTGATGGCTTGCGTGAGATCTTCCATTTTCTGTGCCATTACATCATCGTTTCGTGTCAGACCATCAATAATTTGTTCAATTGATAGCTGTTCTTTTAAACTTTCCAGACCGGTTAGGATTTGTTCCCCAACCTTTTGAGCATGTTCAGGATCGGTGCCCATTTTATCCTGCAACACAGCGCTGATTTTATCAACAATCACGTCGCGTTCCTGCAAGCCGGCTGCAATGCCCATTTTTAGCAAAAGATTCAATGCTGGTTTCATGTGTAAATAATTGTTTTTTAAATTGTTACATGGAACTCGTAAATAAACATCGGCTTGGGGTTAAGCTTGGTTTAATGCTCGTTTCATAAATCGATGAATAAAATTAGTTATGAAGCAATTGATCGACATTGTGCGCCAACATACCAAAAGCAGCAGCCATGGGCGATTCGTCGTTCAAAGCAATAGGACGCCCGGAATCGCCGCTTTCGCAAACACTTTGCACTAACGGAATTTGTGCCAATAAGGGAACACCCATTTCTTCGGCTAACCGTTTGCAGCCATCTTTTCCAAAGATATAATACTTGTTGTTTGGTAACTCAGCCGGAGTAAACCATGCCATGTTTTCCACCACACCCAAAACAGGTACATCTATATTCTTGTTCGTAAACATGTTGACACCTTTGCGCACATCGGCTAAAGCCACTTCCTGCGGAGTGCCGACCACAATAACACCTGATAAATGAATAGTTTGAACGATTGTCAACGGAATATCACCCGTACCCGGAGGCATATCGAGGAAAAGGTAATCCAATTCTCCCCAATTGGCATCGTTGATTAATTGTTTGATG
>JAJZHJ010000104.1 GCA_021804525.1 Bacteroidota bacterium
CCAAAGTATCTGTTGATGCCCTCCCATTTAAACTAGTGTATGAATGGATAAAAAACTACATACATGAAGAAGATGAAAATATCACTATCATGGATGTTGCAGAAAACATGTTAAGGAATGGTTCCATGAAAAAATTCATGCTTACCGCATTGTGTAAAGCAGATTTAAACATCCTAAATTTAGAAATAAAAGAAATTCCGAATGAAATACCTTCTGATATAAAAGAAAACATTACAAATGACCCTAACATTCCGTCCTCTGTTAAAGCAGATATGCTCAAAGATATAAAAAAAGATCTGGAATTCACACATCATACACAAGAAGGAGATTTTACGCTAAGTTTAAGAGTAGAATCCAGTGGAACAAGAAATTATCTAAAACTCTTAGAAAGATTATATAATATGACTACTGGAAATCATATCTATCTATATGATGAAATTGAAAGAGGCATCCATTATGATCTGCTTATTCATTATCTAAGCCTTTTTATGATGAATACCAAAGCTTCGCAAATCATCCTCACTACGCACGATCAAATGTTGTTGGATGAAGATTTCATCAGACGTGATATGGTTTGGTTTACTGACAAATCCAATGATACCGGAGCAACCGAACTATATTCAGCAGCTGAGTTCGGATTACATAAAAACTTATCTTTATATAAAGCTTACAAGGCAGTAAGATTAGGTGCAAAACCCAATTTAGGTTCTATATTTATTGAACAATAGCGATATGGCACGAAAAATAGTAACCCGATCTGAAAAAAAAGCTTCGTCAATCGCTGTGATAGGTGAAGGTATGACAGAACAATATTACTTGCAATCTCTAAAAGGAACCATTAATGCTCAAATTGAACCAAAATTACCAAAGCATTCAACAGGATTACAGTATGTAGAAACGGAAATTAAAAATTGCATTGATAAAGGCTATGCTCAAATTATTTGTCTTATTGATATGGACAATAAAAAAGAAGGAAGAGATAAACAACAATATGATAAACTAAAAGGCAAATATCACAATATAACAATCTCGAAACCAAAAGAAGGAATCAAAAGTACAGTTACATTCTTTGAGAATGAACCCTGTATAGAACTATGGTTCTTATATTATTTCAAATACACAACTGCATATTATGACAAATCAGAAAAGGTAACCAAAGAACTAAAAAGCCTATGCAGCTATGAAAAAACAGAACAGTTTTTCATTTCCACCAAAGGAATCCACTTATTTCTGATTAAACATAAAGGTGATTTTGAAAAAGCAAAAGTTCATGCTGAAAACTCCACACAATCACGAAAAACAGAAAGAAGAGATCATACGTATAGTGAAATGAATGATTTCTTCTCTTTGATTTCTTGATGAACCACATGCTATAGCTTTAAAGCTCCAGACCAAGACACTGATCCGATGATCCAACATCACCGGATCAGTTGTTTTTTACCTATTGTTGACGCGTTATCTTTTTGCTACATTTGCATCGAGCATGTTCCTTTTAATATGTATAACCTGTGAAACGATTGCTGCTCTCTTTTTCCGTTTTATTGTCGTGGGGCGTCATAGCTCAAACGACTTTTTTTACACATCCTGTCTCCGATCTGATCAAAACATTGCAAGTGAATGTGGACGGTTCGCCTATGTCGCTTCCCATCATTTCGCTGAATGATCAAAAAGTGATTGTGATTCAGTTCGATGAGATGTCGCACGACAGTAAGAATTACTATTATTCCATTCGCCATTGCGATGCCGACTGGACACTGTCAAATGTTTCCGACATGGAAGCTATCAATGGCTATTCAACCGGTACGATCACCGAGTCGGCACTTTCCGTCAACACCACCTTTCTTTATACACACTACTGGTTACGATTTCCGAATGACAATACGCAGATGAAACTCTCGGGAAATTATGTCGTCACCATTTATGAAGACAACGATCCTGACAAAGTGGTTGCGTATGCATGCTTTTCGGTGGTAGAACCTCGCGTCACCATTCAAGGCACTGTGCGTGGAAATACCGATACGGAAATGAACGGGAGGTACCAACAACTTGATTTCACTATTGACAATAGCAATTTCCCCATTCGTGATGTCTTTTCGGAGTTACACGTGGTGGTACGGCAAAACGATCGTCGCGACAATGAAGTAAGTAATTTAAAACCAACTTACACCACACAATCGCTGCAAACCTATTCCGATAACAAATCGTTGATTTTTGAAGGAGGCAAT
The DNA here is from genome assembly GCA_021804525.1 of Bacteroidota bacterium. GTDB lineage: Bacteria > Bacteroidota > Bacteroidia > Bacteroidales > Paludibacteraceae > Microbacter. The sequence goes on from JAJZHJ010000104.1 coordinate 2,226, forward strand.
TCATATCGGCAATTCGATATTTCGTCCGTTTACCTTGCAGCAGTCGGCGTGCATAACATTCAGTTAGAATCGCCTTATTATCATGCCATGCTTTATGATGATGCCATCAGGGCAGGACGTTCGTTTGAAAAAGAACCCGATGTGCACGGAAATTATTTGATCAATATTCAAAACCATTCGCAAGCCGCGATAGAAGCCGATTATATATATGTACATTTTACATTACCCGACGATCATCCGTTGTTTGAAGGCTCGTTGTATCTGAGTGGTAATTTTGCTTATAACCAATTCAACGACAGCGATCGACTGGATTATAACGGCCAACATCAGGCTTACCAACAAACCTTACTACTCAAGCAAGGCGGATACAACTACCTATATCTTTATGTCCCAAAAGGAGATTCAGTTGGTTCTACATTTCCCATCGAAGGCAGCTATTGGCAAACCGACAATCAATATGTCATTTATGCTTATTACCGGCCTATGGGCGATCGGTACGATCGATTGATCGGATTTACAACGATTGAATAACCTTTATGATGCAACACGAACAATATCACACAAAAAAAAGGAGCAATAAATGAAGTCAGTGGAAGAACAAGACGAGATGACGTTTTGGGATCACTTAGAAGCATTCCGTTGGATGCTGATGCGTTCCGTTGTGGTATTAGTCATTATGATGGTGGCTGTGTTTTTGGCCAAGGAGTGGGTCTTCGATGCTATTTTTGCACCGAAGAGTTCCGATTTCTTTGTCTATCATTGGATTGACAAACTGGGCGCTCTCTTTTTTGTCGATTCGTTGCGCATTGTTCCGTTTAATCTCCACTTGGTGAATTTTGAATTGACGGGACAATTCATGGTGCATCTTTCCGTTGCTTTTTGGTTAGGCCTCATTCTTTCGTTTCCCTATTTCTTCTATGAGCTTTGGGGATTTGTAAGTCCGGCACTTTATGCACACGAACGCCGTCCCATCGTTTGGACGTTTGTTGCCGGTGGTCTTTTATTTTTCGTTGGTGTGGCCATCTCGTATATTTTGATCTTTCCGGTAGCCGTGCATTTTTTCTACATGTATCAAATCAGTCCCGACGTACAAAACCTGATTTCGCTGAGTTCTTATATCAGTTTATTCACCACCACCTTGATTTCTATTGGCGCTGTTTTCGAACTGCCAATCTTAGTTTATCTGTTATCGCGATTAGGTATTCTGAAACGTAGCTTCATGCGCAAATACCGACGTCATGCCATCGTGGTCATCTTTATCATCGCCGGCATCATTACGCCAGCCGATCCTTTCACCATGCTTGCCGTTTGTCTCCCGTTAGTGTTACTCTACGAAGCCAGCATTTATGTGTGTAAAAAATAGGTTATTGCCAACCTTGCAATGCCAGTCAACATGATGTTTCCCGACGACAACCATAAACAATTCATGGCAGCGCATCGCGACGATGATATCAATTCATTGCTGCTTCATGCCTCGCGTTACCCTGATATTGATGTACCTTTTGCCGTGCAGCAAATGGAAGGACGACGAAAAGCCACATTGAAATTCCCGTCATTGCTCCATTTCGACGACTTTGTTTTCCCGCCACAAATCAACATGGAACAGGCATCTTCCGAAACCACAGCTCGTTACAAAGCATCGTTGGTAGCCCGACAGGAGGTTATTGATTTGACAGGAGGCTTGGGCATCGACAGTTTCTTCATGTCGCAAGAGGCTCGTCATCTGTTGTATTTGGAACGAAATGAAGCATTGTTTGCTTTGGCGCAACATAATTTTCAGATATTGGGTGTTTCAATTGAAACGCTATGCAACGATGGATTGGCTTTTTTGCAAAACACACAACGTCAGGCTGACTATTTGTATGTCGATCCTTCGCGACGCGATCATAACCATCAAAGAGTAGTTTCGTTGGAGAAATATGAGCCAAATGTGCTGACTGCATTGCCACTGTTTTTTCAACATGCGCCGCATGTACTGATCAAAGCTTCTCCCATGCTGGACATTTCGTTGACTCTGCGCGCATTGCAACATGTAGCAAAAGTGCACGTGGTGGCTGTGAAAAACGAATGCAAAGAACTGTTGTTCGATTGTGTCGATGAAGATTGTGAAACAGAAATTGTGACAGTACATTTCGGCCTGCAAGGGGAAGAACGGTTTGCGTTCTCTGCTCTTGAGGAGCAACAAGCGAAAGCAACCTACAGCAACACGGCAAAAAAGTATCTTTACGAACCCAATGTGGCACTGTTGAAAGCCGGTGCTTTCAGGATTCTTTCCGAACGCTTTGGTGTGGACAAATTACATCCCGCATCGCATCTCTACACGTCCGATCAATGGGTATCTCATTTTCCGGGTCGTATCTTTGAAGTGATTACCACATTTCCATTACATAAAGAAGCCATAATCCAATGGATTCCCACCCGAAAAGTAAATATAACCGTCCGTAATTTCCCGCTTTCGGTTGTCGAAATACGACGTAAGTTTCGATTAGAAGATGGCGGCGATGATTACCTGTTTGCCACTACACTTGCCGACGATAGCAAACGGATGATTTTATGCAAAAAGAAGGTACGTTAATACGTTATCACCATCCATTTTCTACTGTTAATCCCTATTCCAGCAAAATCAGCCTTGTCCCAAATGAAAAAGGCTGATACTAAATTGAATTGGGAAAAGAGGAAGGAGTGACCTACTGGCTTTGCCGAAGTTTGTTTATCAGTTTCTTCATTGGTATCTCTTTTTGATATAAAGATACCAGGTTTCCCTTTTTATCATACAATGCAGCAAAAGGAATGTGTTCTATCCGGTAGTATTTCATAACCGCAAGCGAATGCTCTTCGGTGCCAATAACCATATTCTTATAGCTGTCAATGTGATATTTTTGGATAAATCCCGCTGCTTCGTTAATTGGCAAATAGGTAATCATGACGATGAAAGCATCATTGAAATCGGTGATATGATGAAAAAAGAGATGCATAAAAGCAAGACAATCATCACACTCGGGCGAAAAGTAAAGGATAAGAATCGGTTTATCTTTTACTAAACTTTCAGACTGAAAGGTTTCACCATCTGGTTCCACAATACGAAAAGAGGGTATTTTCGTCATTTGTGCATTTACTGCGGGATGAGAAACCCACAGTAAACTCAAAGTTAGTAAAACAATGAAATGCAATTTGTACTTCATACGAACAATAAATTTAAAGAGACGATGTTAAGGTCTGATAGAAAAGAAATAGGCATAACCCCGGAGAGAACGTACTTGTAAACATCCGTGAGTGAAATGATAATCGCTTCAAAGGTCATAATAATATTTGTAATTCCCAACACTCGATATGTTTCAATGTTTGAATTGTCATACAAAAGTAACAAACAATAGAGTAGCCACAACGTGGCGATAAGATTCCCAAGCATTCCACCGAAGGTCAATGCGTCTTAAGCCACAACGTGGCGATAAGATTCCCAAGCATTTGGCCGTAGGT
>JAJZHJ010000105.1 GCA_021804525.1 Bacteroidota bacterium
GAACCAATCTCTTCAACAGCGCGAATAGCAGCAATTTTATCGTTAAACATTTCTCCATTGACGCCTGTTATTTCCCCTTTGTCAAAGTCGATGGTCAGGGTCTCTTTTTTATGTTTGGTTACCTGACTTGGATATGCTTCTTCAGGTAGTGTTTTGTTCGATTTTAACGTCTCTTTTCCGCCTATGCTTGTGCCCCATAGTCCTTTGTTGATGGAGTATTCCATTTTGGAAAAATCAATATCCGTAATGCCATGTTCACGTAAATAATTGATTTCTTGTTCACGGGTTAGGCTCATATCGCGCGTCGGTGTCAGGATTTCAATGTTCGGAGCAAGCACCTGAAACGTAAGGTCGAAACGAACCTGATCATTTCCTGCGCCAGTACTCCCGTGCGCCACGTAATGAGCACCAATTTTCTTGGCGTATTCAATAATGGCAATAGCCTGAAAAATACGCTCGGAGCTTACGGAAATAGGGTAGGTGCCATTGCGCAATACATTTCCATACACCATATATTTAATACTCTTTTCATAATAGTCCTGTGTCACATCGAGCGTGACGTGATGAGAAACTCCTAATTGATATGCTCTTTTTTCTACAGCGATTAACTCACTTTCGCTGAATCCTCCGGTATTGGCAATGGCGGAGTAAACATCGTAACCTTTTTCATTTGCCAAATAGTTGGCACAAAAGGAGGTATCTAAACCTCCGCTAAAAGCTAAAACTACTTTCTTCTTCATCTGATTATAATTTGATTTTCACGAAAAGTCAAACAGGGCTCGTACCGATGCCCGAAATTTGATTCATCCGACTGATTGCTTGCTTATGAATATTCTATCAATATAATTCTTCGATAAGAAATCAAGAACATATTTGTTTATTTATCAATGGCTCTTTGGTGTTTCTTCTTTTTTAGGTACTAATTTTTTGACTTGATTTTTCATTGGATTCGGAATTAGTTGTGCAAAAACTTTTTTCCATGCCGTTTGTTTTTTCGACGCTGACACATGCTCTGCCGGGTCGTACAACATGCCTGTGCATAGACACATTTTGTTGCTATTACGGGTTAAAATGTCAAAGTTAACACATGCTTCGCATCCTTTCCAAAACTCTTTGTCCTGAGTGAGTTCCGAAAAAGTGACAGGACGATAGCCCAGCTCGGAGTTTATTTTCATCACGGCTAATCCTGTAGTAAGCCCGAACAATTTGGCACTTGGGTATAATTCGCGTGAAATATCGAACGATTTCTTTTTAATGGCTTTTGCTAACCCATGTCCTCTGAATTTTTCGACAACAATTAACCCCGAATTGGCTACAAATTGTTTGTCACTCCAACTTTCAATGTAACAAAATCCGGCGAATTCGGCACCGTTTAAGGCAATGATTGCTTTCCCCTCTAACATTTTGTTTTTTATGTATTCCGGCGAACGTTTCGCAATACCTGTACCTCGTTTTGCCGCTGCCACACTAATGGTTTCCAAGATAATATCTATATATTTCAGATGCTCTTCATTGGCAACCATTATGTCAATATTCGTAATTTCTGACATGATATGAATTGTTTATAATAATAGTAGTTGTAATTGATTTAGTCTTGTAGATGAAAGGGGCTATTTGAGCTGTATGTTACTTCTCAATTTGAAGTTCGGGAAATATCTCTGATAATAAACTCATAATTTCCTTTCGATTATTTTTGTCATTGATGGCAATAAAAATGGTGTCATCGCCGGCAATGGTTCCTAAAATACGTTCATCGGAGTAATTGTCAATGCTCCATGCTAATGCACTTGCATAGCCGGGATGGGTTTTTATAATGGCTAATGATCCGGTAAATGCAACCGACAATATGCCTCCTTGCGCCTGTAGATTGTTGCTTGGTACTGCTTTAATTCGCCCATAATCCACTACCTTGCTCGATAATGAATATCGGTAACCATTAGCGGTAGGTACTTTTGACACCTTAAGCTGTTTCAAATCGCGTGATAAAGTAGCCTGGGTGAGTGTGAACCCGTTGGATTGCAATACATTCAAAAGTTCTTCTTGGCTACTGATACTAAATGAAACGATGATTTCCTTGATTTTGTCAAGCCGTTCTTTCTTTGCCATAGTGAATTTTTATTCATTTAAGCTGCAAATTTATTCACAAAATTGGAATTATGCAACTGTAATCTGATCTATTTTCTATCTTTTAATGTAGTTTCAATTACTGTCCCCCTTTTTTAGACTTTTTGCCTTTATGCCATTGAGGTTGTCGTTCTATTTTTTGACTTCTATAGAAATGATTTTCTTATGTAACTTGGTGAAGTCATCTAATGATGAATGGTGCAGCCTTAACTTCTAATCTTTCCATAACTTCTAAGTTGCACCATTTGTATTGTCATTTTGTGGGCTTATTGAATCTTTTTCATTTGAGCCAACAAATATCATAAATAACATTAAATATAGTAGTTTGCATAACATAGTATTGTATTTGTATATATCTTTGTGCCATCAATTGAACGATGAACTGAAGGGAAACTGATTATGGTACAAACAAAGCCAAACCAAAAAGAAATGCAAGTCGATAATGTCAAGTCGCAAATGCGGAAAGGTATTTTAGAATATTGTATTTTGTTGATTCTAAATAAAAAGCCTTCATATGCTCCTGATATTATTGCGACATTGAAACAAGCCCATATAATAGTGGTGGAAGGTACTCTTTATCCGTTATTGACACGACTTAAAAACAGTGAGTTGCTGACATATCAATGGGAAGAGTCCACGCAAGGACCGCCGCGAAAATATTATTCGTTGACCGAAACCGGACAAACTTTTCTAAACGATTTGGAAAATTCATGGGAAGAGTTGAGTGCAACCATCAATGCGTTGAAAACCGGAAATGGTGATTCAATTGAATGAAAATTGGAAATGGATATATGAATTTAACAAACACAATACATGAGACGAGTTCCGATATTTGGGACGAGTTCTAACTGACCTAAAAAATCAAATTTCAAACAGATGAAAAAAACAGTCTCAATCAACCTCAACGGTAGCATTTTCCAGATTGATGAAGATGCGTACGAAGCGCTAAACGACTATTTGGAGGCAGTGGCAAAACATTTAAGCAATGAGTCAGAGCAAAAGGAGATTATGAACGATATTGAAGCCCGCATTGCTGAATTGTTTACCGAACGCATTCATCGTGTCGGTCAAGTGATTACAATTGAAATGGTGGACGAAATCATGCAAATAATGGGTCGTCCTTCCGATTATGGAAACGAATCGCAAGATGAAGCTGCTTCATCCTCCTCTGAAAAGCAGCAACCATCTTCACATAAGACGGCGCGCCGCCTTTACCGTGATCCTGAGAAAGCGTTTTTGGCAGGAATTTTAAGTGGTCTTGCCGTTTATTTGAACATTGATGTAGTGTGGTTGCGTATCATCTTTGTGATCATGGTTTTGCTGGGAGTTGGCACCATCATTCCAATTTATTTAGTGCTTTGGTTAGTCATTCCCAAAGCGGAAACAACTGCTCAACGTCTTGAAATGCAAGGAATTGATGTGACTGTGGAAAATCTGAAAGCCGAAGCAAACAAGATTAAAGAGCGTTTTCAAGACTACGTCAGTCCCGAGTCGATTGATAAAAAAAAAGAACAAATAAAGTCTGAAGCACAACGAGTGAAAGTTAATGTGCACACTTATACCCATTCATCCGAAGTGCGTGATGTGACAAACAGCATAGGCAGAATTGTACAAGGAGTATTTAAGGGCTTATTTGCCGTTATTGCGGGGTTGGTTGGTTTTGCCGGTGCTGTCATTGTTATCGCGTTGTTTATTGTTCTGATTGTTGCGATTGCTGCTCCTTCATGGTTAGTTATTAATACGCCAGATCAGTTGCAGAATGTGCTTGTCTGGTCAGCTGGAGGCAATTTAAATCTGTTGTTATTTTCTTTGTTGATGTTTATCGGTGTTCCAGTTTATATGCTTTTTTATGCAGCCATCAAAATGGTTTCGGGTGACACCCACTTATCGACAACCGCCAAATGGGTGGCTTTCCTGGTATGGCTTGCCGGTTTCTTCCTGCTGATTAGTATGAGTGCTAAACTGATGTTGATTCATGGATGGTGTTTGTAGTGATATATTTACTCAGTATAATGGTTGATTCTTGCTAAACTTGTCTTGCTTTAGCAACATAATGAAACCCCTTCAACAAGCGTAATTGCTTTCTTGTAGGGGCTTTTCAGCTCATCTCGCATGCAATTGTAGGCTTCTAAAGAGCGATATCATAAAAAACAAAGGTGACTTCGTAAATATGAACAATATAATGTCGCATTTTGAATACTGATCGTTAGTTCACTCACCTGACCTCATCCGCCCTTCATTCACCTTCTTTTTGGGAGTACGGAAATGGGCTTATTGGTTACTTGTTTTTCCTGTCAACAATTCTTCGCATTATTAAGAGTTATTATTCATTAAACATTCCTATACACTATCTAAGGATTACGTTGCGTTGTTACCTTTGGACACTTTTAAATAGGGCTTCTTTACACAAGGCTAATTATTTCTTTAAATCTTTTCATTATGAATCGTTGGTACAGTTTATTGTCTATTTTTCTGGTACTTCTCTTTAGTGAGAATTCAATCATGGCAAGTGGTATTAATGCACAAAGCAGTGGCACACTGCTTTGTCGGTTCCCGACACTTTACAACAACACCATTGTTTTCGAAGCTGCTGGAAACCTTTGGAGCGTCAACCGTGATGGAGGTGTCGCATCGCGCTTGACAACCGATCCCGGCTATGACATGATGCCCAGGTTTTCGCCCGATGGCAAAACCATTGCTTTTACCGGTCAATATGAAGGAAATGTGGATGTTTACACAATCCCCGCCACAGGCGGTGCTGTAACCCGTTTGACGTATCATTCTGATGTGATCGATAAAGCGCCCACACGTTGGGGACCTAACAACATGGTTGTGAATTGGACTCCCGACGGGAAGAACATTGTTTTTCTCTCAAGAATGAATACGTGGAATTCATGGTTTGGCCAATTGTTCGAAGTGAACAAATCAGGTGGCTTATCCGAACAGCTTCCAATGCCACAAGGTGGATTGCTTTCATTCAGTCCTGATGGATCTAAAATTGCTTGCAACCGAATTTTCAGAAATTTCCGTACATGGAAACGTTATGAAGGTGGATTGGCTCAGGATATTTGGATATATGATTTGAAGTCGCATGACATTCAGCGTGTCACAACATGGAAAGGTACCGACACCTATCCGATGTGGTACAAGAACACGATCTATTTTGCTTCTGACAGAGATGATGCACATCGGTTGAACATCTGGGCTTATGATTTATCAAACAAAACTTTCCGTGAAGTGACTCATTTTAAAGATTATGATATTGATTGGCCAAGTTTGGGCAATAACGGCATCGTATTTCAAAATGGAGGTTCCCTTTACGTATTGGATTTACCGTCGGAACAACTTCATAAAATTGACGTCAAAGTTCCTGATGATGGGCGTCAAACGCTCCCACGCTGGGCATCTGTCAACAAAATGATTCAAAGTTTTGACATTGCACCAAATGGAAAACGTGCACTTTTCAATGCTCGTGGCGATATTTTCACTGTGCCTGCCAAACACGGGCCAACACGTAATATTACACAAACATCAAATGC
>JAJZHJ010000106.1 GCA_021804525.1 Bacteroidota bacterium
CTGAATTGGTTCGTGCGAACGTGAAATATTGACATGTTCGAGGCATTCGGAGGGGGAAACAGGTGCCGGAGCATCTATCTTGTACCAGACTTCGCAAAATGCCACATTTCCCGGTTTATAATGCTTCCCGGGAGCCGAAGGATCGGAATAGATCACGTGCAAAGCGGAAATTTCTTCACTGGTTAAGGACACTATCGGACTAGAGGTAGGAGCCGGTGTTGGAGCACCTCCACCACTAGTGTTGTGAATATGCAAAGCTTCTTTGTCGGATACAGAAATAGCATCGTTGTTCAACAAATAATGGGTGTACATATAGTCCAGAGCCACTTCCAGTAAATCCCAGGAAGCATCGCGGGAGACAGTAGCAGCAGGGCTTTGGGTACTTCTATTACTGGTGATGGCATACTTCGAATCATAGTCGGCTTGCAAAGCGACGATATTCGTAATTTTGTCGGCAGGAATGCCCCATGCCGTGGCATTGGCAACGCAACGTTCAATTGCATTGGTTTGAAACTCATAGCGGGCTGCTTGCCCAACAGGGATAGTGAATGTTTCTTTGCTCATAACAAGGAAAGGTTTGGTCTTTCTTCAACTTCTCCCCGTTTTTCAAAACAGGGCTTAAAAAATTGAAGACAGCGGTTAATAAATAGGACAACTATCATACGCTCTCTTTCTCCAAAGAGAGGGCTATGTTTTGAAACGAGTAGTAAATCAAGGGTAATCTTGATCTCATAATTAATTAGACATTCCATAGGCCAAATAAAATAAATGATGTACATGTACCATTGAATCTCTTTATATATTCATTATCAGTTCATTGTTTAGTAAGAATACGATGCAGTTACATCTCCTACATTCACTTTTTCATCATTCATCCCCCGATTTATTACAAAAAACCCGAAGGTTAAATCATCTATCACTACAGTTGAATAACCCAACTGTACAGTTCATTTCCCGATTGCTACAGTTTGGTCACTGAACTGTGCAGTTGCATGTTCCAACTGTGGTATTGCGTTACCCAACTGTACAGTTGAATCACTTAACTGTTTAAATGGATCATCCAACTGTGGTGTTTTGTCACCCAACTGTACAGTTGCATCATGGAACAGTGCAGTTGCATCATCCAACCTGAAGGAAGAATCGGCCAATATTTGTCTTATAAATCCAAAGAGCGCTCTTTTGCGTTCCGTGAGTAATGTATCTTCAATAAATTACCTTGAAAGTTTGCGATTGGGTTTTTACCAGATACATTTGTCCACTTTGTGCCGGTAATATCATACGATCTCCTTGCGAAATAGTCCTTTGTAAGGGAATACCATCGACAGAATACAGAGTGATAGGTTCACCTGCTGACGTACCATCTACCACGATACCGGATGGAACTGCATACACTTTCTCATTGCCGTTGATAACATTAGATATGGCGGTTGTCGAAAATGTATAATAAGAAGATAAATTGCTCCACTCCGGAGCAGATTGATAAGCAGTCAATGCCGGTGCCGGAACGTACACCGACGTAACAGGATCACTATCGAAGCAATAAATGCCAAGTGCAGGCGGTGTAGGATTCAAACTCGTGATAATTGCTAAATTAGTGCAACCATCAAAAACACGATTCCCAATCGAAGTAACTGATTTGCCAATCGTAATATTACTTAATCCTGTACTATAAGCAAAAGCATAATCTCCGATAGTTGTTACCGAATTGGGAATCGTTAAGGTTGTAATTGTGCAAAATGCAAAAGCAGATTTTCCGATCAAAATAATGGAACTGGGAAGCGTAATACTCGATAGTCCGGGGCAATCATAAAAAGCATAACCACCTATCGAAGTAACCAAATCGGGAATTACCATACTCGTCAGTCCGGTGCAATTCTGAAAAGCGCTAGGTCCTATTGAATCAATTGAATCTGGTAGTTTGATCGTAACCAAGCTTGTTTTTGCAGTTCCACCATGTGAAAATGAATATTCCGGCAGTTGATTAGCGGGATAAGAAGTATCCGTATAAGTACCACCGCTCCCATTGTATGCCGCTATGTTTACGGCGCTAATATCCAATACAGCTAAAGCAGGCATATTATCACGCATGGTGACAAAATCACGTGCGTCAATGGTTCCGGTAACAGTGAGATTGGTAACAGTGCTTTTTGCAGTAGATGTCAATAGTGTTGAGACAGTGCCGGCTGTGGCAACATTCACCGTTTTCGATACTTGTGCTGGTCCTATTAAAAAAAAGAATAAGCAGAGAATGGGTAGAATTGTTTTTTTCATAAAATAAGTGTTTTATATTTGTTTATTCCCTCCATTCATGAGGTGATTTGAAGTCGCCCCATGAGAAATTATCATATCATTTCCTTCAGTAAAGCTTCTTTTCGGGTTCGTGATAATGGAAGCGCGGTGCCATCGTCGAGAATCACTTTATCGGAACGTCGGTCAATGACGCGTATCTGCTTTTTGTTCACCAAGTAAGCGTTATGGATACGAATAAATCCTTTTCGTAATAATACCTGTTCAAAATGGAGTAAAGGGCGACTGGCAGTTACGCAAAGAGAGGATTTTCCAATACCGTTCACAGTTGATTTTCCGGATTCTTCTTTGTAATAAATCTCCGTATAACTTGAGGTTGCTTTGCAATAAAGAATCTGCGTGACAGGAATAAACAAATACTGCTGCTGGGTGTTGATCACCAAGTTATCACTTTTGCAAAACGAGTAGGATGAATCAATTTGATGAAATAGATTGTCGGCAATAATTTGTTGCAACACGTTGCTCACCGCAACACGCAATTTTTTACCCGAAAGGGGAAGCGTCAGAAATTCACTAACAGACGATTGAAGAAGTTCCAGAACATGCAGATTAGAAGCATAGGTTGCCATCATTTGAAAACGTTTGGCAGAATACAGTTGCATTAATGAGGCAGCTTCATTTAGCTCAAGAGGAAGACCCAGCAACAAAAGATCAAAATGGAGGGAAGGTAACTTTTGCATGGCAATGGATGCCGATGTAAACTCGCCACAAAGCATCACTTCGGGGCAAAATTCATGAAAAAGGTGGGTTAAGTCATTTAGAGTACTTTCTTTTTCTAGTATTACGGCATTGATCATGTTGCAGGGTCTTTTAAACTATTATATGACAGAAAACCAGATAATCGAAAAGATGTGTAATCGAGATTTATATTCAACAAAATTATAACATTACCTTTGTATTAAAGAACATTTTCCAATTAAGTTTATATGATACCTTCTTTTGCTGTTAAAAAGTCGTTTTTAACAAGTATATGACGTAATCGTTGATTTTAAACAGCAAAATCATGTGACTTGATGCTAAATTATATTTTTGTGTATAGAGCTGAGAATCAAGAATTAATTAGTTGACCGACTGGGGGGAGAAGAAAAATCCGATCAATTTTCAATCGCCATCATTTTTAGTTGCAAATATTCATACTATAGATCATTTCACCAAATAATTTTAATCATTATCTTTCCGAATTGAACAATCAGGAAGAAATAATTGAAAAATAATGGGGATTAGAAGCAAAAAAGTCCGGCTGTTGGGCAACCGGACTTGTTAATGAAAGATATAGTGTATTTTTATTCCTAATAAGAAGACTCGTCACTCTGTCTCACTTGTTTGTAATAAAAACTGGGCGTGGTACCTGTTTTTATTTTGAAAGCATCGTAAAATGCCGATTGAGAGCTAAACCCGACTTTTTCATGCAGCGCTTTGATGGCTTTATCGTATTGAGGGTTTGCCATGATGCGGCATGCTTCGCGAATGCGAAAATCGTTCACAAAACGGGTGAAACCGCATTTGTATTCCTCATGGATAATTTGAGAAAGGTAAGTGCGATTGGTTTCCATCGCTTTTGTCAAATCATCCAAATTGAAATTAAATTTCAAGTAAGGTTGCTGATCAATCATATAACGATTTATGCGTTCTGCAATTTGTGCTTTCAGTTCGGGATTGAGTTGGGAACTTGCATATTGAGCAGACTCTTCTTTTGGAATTTGATTTTGGGATTCGAGTGACAGGTTTTTTATTTCATTCTCGGCAATATGACGGTTCAACTCAACTAATTTCCGATAGGCAACATTGCGCTTACGCCATAAAAGAATGACAACCACCAATACACAGAGCAGAAAAATGGCAAACCCGACAGATGCCCACAAGACATGCTTCTGATTGCGAATGGACAATTGTTGCACCTGAATTTGATGTGTCTTTTTCTCGGTTTCGTATTTTGTTTGCAGTTCCGAAAGGTGATTGAGCACATCCTCATTGACCATGCTATCATTTAGTTGCACAAATCGCTTGAAAGCTGTCAGAGCCGCTTTGTAATTGCCACGGCTTTCGTTCATTTTAAATATAGATTCATAGGCCAATCGTTGCAATTTCAACAATTTGTTGTTATCAGCCATTTTGCGTCCCAATTCCAGGTGTTTTTGGGCTGCATGCCAGTCATGCAATCCCACGTATGCGTTTCCAATGTTAATATGCGCATAAATCACGCCTTCTTCATCCTGAATGGCAGCAGAGATTTGTAGCGATTGTTCATATAAATTTTTGGCCGACTGATACTCTTTCAATATCAAATAGTTATCCCCCAAATTATTATCCAAAACACTCAAGTAATACTTATCGCCTAATTTTTTGAAAATATTGAGTGCTTTGAAATAATATACATTCCCTTCTCGGTATCGTTTTTGATCGGACAGAACGTTGCCCATTTCGCTATAACAATTCCCAATTCCTTCTTTATTGTCGATGGCAAGATAGAGCGAAAGGGCCTGATTAAAATAGGACAGAGATAAAGGATATTGACTTGTATTCAAATAGATAATGCCAATGGAATAGATTGTTTGAGCTAACATTAGTTGATTGTGCATCGATTCTACAAGTCGTTTTGCTTTAAGGAAATCATCAAGTGCGTTGGTGTAATTACTTTTGAAGAAATAGATCTGGCCACAATAATTCAATGCTTTTGCCTGTAATAGATTGTCTTTAAGCTGTTGCCCGATTGCTTTTGCTTGCTGAAAATAGTTCAAAGCAATATCGTATTTCGAGATTCGTATATAAACGATTCCCAAATTGATAAAAATATTTCCTTTTAATGAGAGACTGTCAGTATTTTGTTCTGCTATCAACGCCCGTTGAAAATAGCTTATGGCAGAATCATTTTGATTGATTCCTCTAAAATAACATCCTAAGGCATTGAGCGATGCAGCCTCTCCATAATTGAAATGAAGTTGAGATGCAAGCTGCCATGCTTCCCTCCCATGTACAAACGCTTCTTGATTGTTTTTTGTCTCAATATACGAAGCGGAAAGCTGCACTAATAACAACACTTTTGTTGTGCCGGAAGATTTTCGCAGCAATCGTTGCAGACTATCCTGAACGCTTGCCGATGCTGTAAAAACAACTGTGCTAAAGAATAGAATCAAACAGAAAAATTTATATGTAAACGTTCGATTTTTGCTAATCGAGCCTTTGAAATTATAAAGAGTCATGTTACCGGAATTAAGTTGTAAAGTATCAAATAACAAATAACTTCATCCTCAACACTGATTGAATAACCATTCAACCCTATTCACCTTCGCTGCAAAATTAATAATTATTTTTCACATACACATAGGTAACGAATCGTGGTTGAAACTGATG
>JAJZHJ010000107.1 GCA_021804525.1 Bacteroidota bacterium
ATAATGGAATTGAATTTACTGAACATGAATTTATTGCTAGAAGGCTTAAAACTGCGTATTATTTCGGTCACCCATATTCTTCTTGGAAAAGAGGCCTGGTTGAATATACCAATAAACTGATTAGACAATGCATTCAAAGGAGCTAACTTGGACTTGTATTATGACAACTTTATTCGACTTGTTCAGAATAAACTAAATAGAAGACCACGAGAAAAATTAAACTTCCAGTCGCCTTTATATATTTTATCACTATCAACCGACAAAAATCAAATTTTGCCGGTTGATAGTGGGTTTTTATAGTAATTTGTCAGTATGTATTTCCTGAAATGGAAAAGGAAGGTCGAGATAAATAAATAAGCAAAATCAGCATTAAAATTATTGGAATATCAAAATTATCTTGTTACTTTGTGCAAAATCCTTTTTTCGACAATCTTCTCTTTGGTTCGTGGCGTCGATATTGAAAAAAAGATGTGACTTGATCTCCGGCGATAGTGCAATCGGTTAGGTTGCGTTGTTTGCTTGTCTAATGTACGTGAGGATTATCTCACACACTGTACTTATTTATCACATTCATTGTCACACCAAGCCAATTGCATAATGCATTTGGCATAAAAATGAAAGGAAATCGTTATGAATTATCTGTATTTAATTGTAATTGTAGTGATTGTATTTTTCTGGGGAGTCCGTATTATTCGGCCAACGCATCGTGGTTTAATTGAACGATTGGGAAAATATCACCGTTTTGCGAATCCAGGGTTCCACTGGATTGTACCGATCATCGAACGTATGTATCCCGTAAATATTACTGAGCAAATGGTCAATGCCGACCCACAAGAGATTATTACTAATGATAACTTGAACGCAAGTGTGGATGCACAAGTTTATTTTAAGGTAAAGGAAGACGAAGATAGCGTGAAGGGATCACTTTATAATGTGAATAATTACAGGTGGCAAATTGTAAACCTTGCCCGCACTACCCTTCGTAACATTATTGGCACCTTAACTTTAAAATCGGCTAATAGCGAGCGTGGAAAAATCAATGCAGAACTGCATCGTACGTTGCTTATAGAAACCCAAACGTGGGGCATTGAAATTGTTCGCACCGAACTGAAAGAAATTGATCCTCCACGCGATGTACAGGAAACCATGAACAAAGTGGTGAAAGCCGAAAACGAAAAAATTGCCGCCATTGACTTTGCTTCTGCGCGCGAAACAGTGGCCGACGGAGAAAAACGCGCTAAGATTAAAGAAGCCGAAGGGTATAAGCAATCACAAATTTTACATGCCGAAGGCGAAGCCGAAGCTATCCGCTTGGTAAACGAAGCTGCCGACAAATATTTTATTGGCAATGCGCAATTGCTGAAAAAGTTGGATACACTGCAAGCCTCATTAGAAAATAATGCTAAAATTGTCATTCCAACCGGAAGCGAGTTAGTCAATATTATCGGAGAAATGGCAGGCGTTGTGCCATTAGATCGAAAAAAGAAAGAGTCGTAACGAAGATACAATTTCAAGCATAATAAAAAAACCACTTACAATGAATATGTAAGTGGTTTTTAATGTTAGCTTGGGTATTTTCTATTTCTTCATGATTATTACCAGCCAAATGCTTCACGTACTGCGGCATACACAATTTCACCTTTTACAATATTTAAGCCTTTATTCAATTCAGGTGTCATTTCACAGGCTTTTTCCCATCCTAAATTTGCCAACATCACTGCATAAGGCAATGTTGCGTTTGTAAGCGCCAATGTTGAAGTATAAGGAACTGCGCCTGGAATGTTAGCCACGCAGTAATGAACAATCTCATCAATTGTATATGTTGCAGCAGCATGTGTGGTAGGGTGCGAAGTTTCAAAACAGCCACCTTGATCAATAGCAACATCCACCATTACAGTTCCTGCCTGCATTGTTTTAAGCATTTCTCTTGTTATCAAATGTGGTGCTTTAGCTCCGGTAACAAGTACTGCACCAATAATTAAATCGGTATTCCTTACCTCTTCGGCAATAACATACGGAGATGACATTAAAGTTTTTACGTTAGGAGGCAAAACTTCGGATAAATAGCGTAACCGAGGTAACGAAATATCAGCCAGAGTGACATCAGCTCCTAAACCGGCAGCCATCCATGCAGCTTGAGTTCCCACAACTCCACCGCCAAGAATAAGGACTTTGGCAGGTTTCACACCTGGCACTCCGCCCAAAAGCACACCTTTACCACCTTTGGGCTTTTCTAGGTATTTTGCTCCTTCTTGAATCGACATTCTGCCAGCTACTTCTGACATGGGTATCAGCAAGGGTAACGAATGATCCGTGCGTTCCACCGTTTCATATGCCAAGCACACAGCACCACTTTCAATCATGGCACGAGTTAATTGTTCATCCGAAGCAAAATGAAAATAAGTAAAAAGAAGTTGCCCCTTTTTGATTAATTTATACTCGGGTTCCACAGGTTCTTTAACCTTCACAATCATATCTGAAGCTGCATATACCTCTTCAATGGTTGACAAAATCTGTGCGCCCACAGCACGATATAAATCATCTGAAAAGCCACTGCTTACACCGGCATCCTTTTGAATGTAAACAACATGACCTTGTTTGACTAACGTGGCAACACCCGCCGGTGTTAAACCAACCCGATTCTCATTATTCTTAATCTCTTTTGGTGTTCCAATTTTCATATCATATAATTTTAGGTTGAAGTTTGAGCGTGTAAAGTTGGCATATTTAAACCAAAAATCAAAGCAGAAAAAAGAGAAAAATGATCAAAAAAAATGTTGTAAAACATCCTTTGCAAACAATTCAAACACAAAAATTTCATTTTTGAGATCAAAATGAGGCCATAAACAAGAAATAAGTATTATTAACAACAACTATAGTGCACTGATAAAAAGGATTTTATTGAGTATGAATATCATATACAATTGATTAATAGATATATATAATAAATACCTGAAATCAAAGCGTATAAGCGAATAGCGGTAAAATAGATAAAAACACCCCTTTTTATTGTGAAAAATGTTGGTGATATTTGTCCAACGAAATTGATAAACTAGGATGAAGATGAAAACAAATAGTGCCAATGAATTGTGGCAACGATGCACACAAGTTATTCGAGACAATGTTTCGGAAACAACTTTTTCGACATGGTTTGCCCCTATCATTCCACTTTCTTACGAAAATAATATTTTCACCCTGCAAGTACCAAGCCAATTTTTTTACGAGTACATCGAAGAAACATTTGTTGATCTTTTGCGCATGACGATTCACCGCGAGGTGGGAGAAGAAACAAAATTGATGTATCGGGTGCTGATGGATCGAAATGCAGGCACCAGCACCACCATTCCCAGCGATGAAAAAATAAAACCGTTTGCAACGGCACCAACCAGAAAAGAAAATCCGTTTACACGTCCTTCTCAAGTTCAAGATATTGATCCGCAACTTAATCCGATTTATAACTTTCATTCGTTTATTGAAGGAAGTAGTAATAAATTAGCGCGTACAGCTGGACTTAGCATTACCAAAGATCCTGGAACCACCATTTTCAACCCACTATTCATTTATGGTGCGTCCGGCGTTGGTAAAACCCATTTAATGCATGCAATCGGGGTACAAACAAAGCAATTACATCCTGAAAAAAGGGTACTATACGTATCAGCCAATCTTTTCCAGATACAGTACACAGATGCTGTACGTAACAATACTGTAAACGATTTTTTAAACTTTTACCAAACCATTGATGTGTTGATTTTGGATGACATCCATGAATTTGCAGGAAAAAATGGAACTCAAAACACGTTTTTCCACATTTTCAATCATTTGCATCAAAACGGAAAACAACTTTTGTTGACTTCAGATCGTTCGCCAGTTGTATTACAAGGTTTAGAACAAAGGCTTCTTACCCGCTTCAAATGGGGATTATCGGCAGAAATCAGTCAACCCGACTTTGATCTTCGCAAAGCTATTTTGAAACATAAGATTTACAAAGACGGATTGGAAATCTCTGACGAAGTGGTCAACTACATAGCAAAAAACGTTGTGGATAATATCCGCGATTTGGAAGGTGTCATCATATCCTTGTTAGCTCATTCCACCCTCACTAATTGTTCAATTGATTTGAAATTAGCCGAAAAGGTTATTTCCGGCATTGTTAATATCAAACCCAAAACCATCACCATTGAACATATCCGTGATGTTGTATGCGATCATTTTGGACTTAAAATTGAAGAGATGCTCTCAAAACGTAGAGATAGACAATTAGCTCAAGCACGACAAATTGCCATGTATTTGGCAAAAAACTTTACGCAGCACTCATTGTCAGCTATTGGAGCCACCATTGGAAAACGGGATCATGCAACCGTGTTGCATGCATGCAAAGTAGTTGCCGATTTAATGGAGATTGATAAGTCATATAAAGGCTGCATTGAGGAAATTCAGCAAAAAATCAACGCATAACCTGTCTTTATCTTTCATTTAAAAAAAGGACATGAATGATTTTGACATCATTCATGTCCTTTTTTTAATTCATTGTCAAGTATATAGGTGCAGAACCGATCTATGTTTCGCAGATGTTTCATGGCAGTTGTGAACTGCTGATTGAAAAATTGTTTTTTAAAAAAAACAAAAATGACTTGTATCTCCAAACAGAAAACACTACATTTAGGCCATGAATTTATAACGTGTTTCTAACCTTATAATATCCCACCATTATGACAAGAACGATCACTTTTAACGAATTGAGAAGAGTTAAGGATAGCCTGCCATCGGGTAGTGTGAGCAAAATTGCTCAAGAGTTAGGTCTTACTGATGAAACAGTACGAAACTATTTTGGCGGCCATAATTTTAAAGATGGAAAAAGTTGCGGCATTCATATTGAACCAGGGCCGGATGGTGGATTAGTAATGTTAGACGACACTACCATTTTAGACGCTGCTTTACGTATCATTGACGAACATATGGAGCTGGCGCACCTCTCTCATCATTAAGCATAAAAAAGCAACGGTTGAATATTTTCACCGTTGCTTTTTTCTTTCGGGTTACGCTCTCTATTTTTCTTCCTTTTTAGGTAGGCGAAAGCTCACGTATAAATCGATCAAGGTCGATAAAAGTAAGCCTGCAATCCATAGATAATAGTGTACAAACATGCCATAGGCTGCTGCCAGCAGCACCAAGGTCGAAAAGGCATGAATCATATTCAACCGTTTGGTCTTATAGTTTGCAGAATCTATAGGTAGCACCACACGAACTACAATCAAAAACACGGCGCCCAACGAAAACAAATAGGGAGCCGTATTCATTTTCTCAAAATAGAAAATGGTGCCCAACATCAACAGAATGTATCCCATCCCGTAAATTCCTTTCAAAATCAGCATTCTTTTTGATTCATTCCATTGCATGTGCTTTATTTTTCTTTAATTATATAGACATCTTCATTCGCCCGTTTCATTCCGTAAGTCTCTCTTGCAAATTTCTCCAAATTCGCATTACTCGTCTTCAGTTCATTAATTTGTTCAAGATTGCGTTGAATGGTTTGGTTATAGGTATCAATCTGATCTTGTAATCGATGGATTTCTTGCTCATTTTCAATACGTTTAACGAAGTTATTTTCATCAAAAAAAGACATAAGAATCAAGAAAAACC
>JAJZHJ010000108.1 GCA_021804525.1 Bacteroidota bacterium
ACGTGAATAATTTGTTTTTAAAGGTCGTATGGAACTCGCATGTCAACCATTCTCATACTATTGGGTGTAAGTAATTTACATGCTCGTTTCATACCGCAAACCATTAGCGTGCATACAAAAATCAATATAATTTGAGCCATGAGTACATTGATAAGTGCTTGTGGAATAATAATTATTTTTTTCTCGTTGGGGGCTTTTTTGAGATATGGGCAGGAAGCTAAAGATATGGTACTGCTTGAAACGGTATTTCAAACGTGTTTAAACAAAAGCAGGTTCAACATCTAATTAGATTGCTGAACCTGTTTTTATAGTACCCAGGATGAGACTCGAACTCACACGAGGTTGCCCCCACTACCCCCTCAAAGTAGCGTGTCTACCAATTCCACCACCTGGGTAAATATCACAAAATGTTGTGCCCGGAACAGGACTCGAACCTGCACAGCCTTTCGACCACTAGTCCCTGAAACTAACGCGTCTACCAATTTCGCCATCCGGGCAGACTAAAAGAGGTGAGATGCCCCTTTGCGAGCGGAAGACGGGACTCGAACCCGCGACCCCGACCTTGGCAAGGTCGTGCTCTACCAACTGAGCTACTTCCGCAATTTTGTCATGCTAACATTCAAAGAATATGCCTAAAGGCAATGATTTTTTGCGACTGCAAAGATAGGTTTTTTTTCAGAACTGCCAAACTCTTTGCTGCTTTTTTGAGCAGGGTAGATTCAAGAATACACCTTGCGGCATTGGTGACTTAAGTCGTGTGGTGAGGAATTTGGGATTTGATTATGAAAGCCGGTTTTTGTAATCTTCATATCCAAATTCGCGTATCAACCGAAGCTTGTTTTCACGCGTCCATACTGCGATGGAAGGGTGTGTCACGCCATTGAAATAGGTGGTTTTAACCATTGTGTAGTGCATCATGTCCCAGAATACAATGCGATCTCCGATGTGTAAAGGTTTGTCGAAGGACCAATCTCCGACAAAATCGCCAGAGAGGCAACTGTTGCCTCCCATGCGATAAGTGGTTTTGCCCACGATGGGATCGGTAGCACCAAGTATCGTGGGTTTGTAGGGCATTTCTAAACAATCGGGCATGTGACAGGCAAAGGAAACATCGAGCATGGCGGTTATGATGCCTTTGTTGTCGACGATATCAAGTACCGTTGATACCAATTCACCTGTTTCCCAGGCAAAGGCGCTACCGGGTTCGAGAATGAGTTGCAGGTGTGGGTATTTTGTCTGAAAGGTTTTCAAAAGATGAATTAAATGCTCCACATCGTAGTTTTTACGGGTCATCAGGTGTCCGCCGCCCATGTTAAGCCATTTGATTTGATGAAAATAGCGGCCAAACTTCTTTTCCACTACGTCGAGTGTTTGTTCGAGATCCGTCGATTGCGATTCGCACAATGTGTGGAAATGTAATCCTTCAATATCTTCAGGCAGTTTGTCGCTTAGCTGATCAGCCGTGATACCAAGACGGGAGCCAAGTGAACATGGATTGTAGAGATCGGTACCAACGGATGAAAACTCAGGATTAATACGTAATCCGCATGAAATGGCGTGTTCGGCTTGCTTTGTTTGCGGGTGGAAATGTTCAAATTGTGCAAGAGAGTTGAAGGTAATGTGGCTGCTGTATTTCAAAATAGCAGGAAACTCCTTATCAGAATAAACAGGTGCATAGGTATGAGCAAGATTACCCATCTCTTCGAATGCCAATTGTGCTTCGGCTACAGAACTAGCTGTGGAGTATTGAATGTATTCGTGCACAACGGGAAATACGCTCCACATGGCAAAAGCCTTGAAAGCCAAAATAATTTCTACATTGGCGCGCTCTTTCACGGAACGAATCAACGCTAAGTTGTTACGCAAACGTTCTTCATCGAGCACAAAGCAAGGGGAGGGTATTTGAGAGTAATCGATCATTGTGTTTTAAATAGTCGTTTAAGGTTGCAAAATTAATTGTTTTGCTCCATATTGGATAATTCTCTACGTTGAGGTTATTTTTCAAATCCATCGTGTATTATGACAATTCTCATATTAGCGTAAATATTAGCATTGAATGTTGGCAGTAGGTCTAAAAATAAGAAAAGGCATTGTTTCCAATGCCTCTTCTTATAGAAATCATATTTCCAAATTGCCGTTGAGTACCTCTTCCCAAGGCAGGCCTTGTGTGGTCAATTGTTTCAAAAAAGGATCGGGATTAAATTCTTCCACATTATAAACTCCCGGTTTACGCCACTCGCCTGTCATAAACATCATGGCACCAATAGCTGCCGGAACCCCTGTCGTGTAACTGACAGCTTGTGTACCGGTCTCTTTATAAGCTGCTTCGTGGCTACAATTGTTGTAAATATAGTAAGTTTTCGGTTTCCCGTCTTTTATCCCTGAAATACGACATCCGATGGAAGTCCATCCTATGTAGTTTTCGCCTAAATCACCCGGGTTTGGTAGAACGGCTTTCAGAAATTGAATAGGCACAATTTTTTGTCCGTTGTATTCAACCTCGTCAATGCGTGCCATGCCGATATTTTGAATAACACGCAGATGAGTGAGGTATTCTTGTCCAAATGTCATCCAAAAACGAGCGCGTTTCAGTGTGGGGAAATTTTTGATCAACGACTCCAATTCTTCGTGATAAATGAGATATGACTCTTTTGCGCCGATATTCGGATAATGAAGAGGTTGGTGAATTTCGTGCGGTTCTGTCCAAACCCATTGTCCGTTTTCCCAATATTTACCTTTTTGGGTTACTTCGCGAATGTTTATTTCGGGGTTGAAGTTGGTGGCAAAAGCTTTACCGTGGTCGCCGGCATTGCAATCGACAATGTCGAGAGTGCGCATTTCATCAAAATGATGTTTAGCTGCGTAAGCGGTAAATACGCTGGTCACACCCGGGTCGAACCCGCAACCTAAGATAGCTGTGAGTCCGGCTGCCTTGAATTTATCCTGATAGGCCCATTGCCAGCTATATTCGAATTTCGCTTCGTCTTTAGGCTCATAGTTTGCCGTATCCAAATAGTTTACGCCGGTTGCAAGACAAGCGTCCATGATAGTTAAGTCTTGATAGGGCAGGGCGACATTGACAACTAATTCGGGTTGAAAAGCCTGAAATAATGCAATCAACTCATTGACATTGTCGGCATCAACTTGTGCCGTTTTTATATCGATTCCGGTACGCTTCTTGACGTCGGCTGCGATGACATCACATTTTGATTTAGTGCGGCTGGCTAATAAAATCTCGGTAAATATTGTGTGGTTTTGTGCTATTTTGTGGGTAACTACCGTGCCAACACCGCCGGCACCGATTATGATTACTTTTCCCATGATCATAGATTTTTACAGAATTTACTACAATAAAGATCAAACATCTATTGATACTCCATGTTACAGAGAAGTTTGAAGTGACTGAAGTCCAATAATTAATTATTTTGTCGATTTGGGAATTTTCAGAGCCTCGGCAATTTTGCTTTCAATTTCCGCTGCGAGTTCAGGATTATCTTTGAGCAAGTTTTTAGCGGCATCGCGTCCTTGTCCGATTTTTGTATCGCCGTAGCTATACCATGAACCACTTTTCTTGATGATGTTGTGTTCAACGCCTAAGTCAACGATCTCGCCTACGCGTGAAATACCTTCGCCAAACATGATATCGAATTCAGCTTTGCGGAAGGGGGGTGCTACTTTGTTTTTGACTACTTTGACGCGTGTTTGGTTGCCCATCACATCTTCGCCTTCTTTGATTTGTCCAATGCGACGAATATCCAAACGAATAGACGAGTAGAACTTCAGTGCATTACCACCGGTTGTGGTTTCGGGGCTGCCGAACATC
This sequence comes from Bacteroidota bacterium, assembly GCA_021804525.1. Classification (GTDB taxonomy): domain Bacteria; phylum Bacteroidota; class Bacteroidia; order Bacteroidales; family Paludibacteraceae; genus Microbacter. Next base: position 3,824 of record JAJZHJ010000108.1, read on the forward strand.
ACGCCGATTTTGTCGCGAAGTTGATTGATGAAAATGCAGCAGGTATTTGTTTTACTGATGTTGGCAGTCAATTTGCGTAATGCTTGTGACATTAAACGTGCCTGAAGTCCCATTTTGGAATCTCCCATGTCGCCTTCTAATTCGGCTTTGGGTGTGAGGGCTGCCACTGAGTCAATCACAACAATGTCAACGGCGGACGATCTAATGAGTTGGTCGGCAACTTCGAGTGCTTGTTCTCCACTGTCGGGTTGTGAAATGAGCAAGTTGGCAATATCTACGCCTAATTTTTCAGCATAAAAGCGGTCGAACGCGTGTTCAGCATCAATGATGGCGGCTATTCCTCCTAATTTTTGTGCTTCGGCGATTGCATGAATGGCTAATGTGGTTTTTCCGGATGATTCAGGTCCGAATATTTCAATGACTCGTCCGCGAGGTAAACCTCCGACACCTAATGCAGCATTTAATCCTATGGATCCGGTGGAGATGACCGATACCTCTTCCACGCGATTATCTCCCATTTTCATGATAGTTCCTTTGCCATGATCTTTGTCTATTTTTTCCATGGCCAATTGTAAGGCTTTTAGTTTTTCGGTGGTGGGTTGTTTTACTTCTTCTGACATAATGGTTTCTTTTAGAGAGTTTGATCGTTTGTCTTTTGTGTTCATAATAAGCTTATGCGCGTGGAAATAGGGCTGATGTTAGTTTGCAACCGTTTATCAGTTGGTTGGTCAAAGGTACGTTTTATTCCTTGCATTTTATGCGTTTTTACACCATAAAATTGTCCGAGAAGGTATGTTTTGTTTAAAAGTATTTATATTTGTGGAAAAAATGCGAGATGATATTTTCTTCTTCTATGTCGGCAGAACGTCGGCGGCTGTTTCATGCTTTGATAATTCCTTCGTTGCTTTCGTTGGTTATGCTGCTGACGCTTGTATTACAAATTGGTATGGGATGGAATTTTTATCGTTTCGGAGTTTATCCACGAACGTTGTCCGGTGCATGGGGTATTTTGTTTCATCCCTTTGTTCATGAAGGGTGGGGGCATTTAGCCAATAATTTGCCTGCTTTCTTTGTTCTTTCGACAGCACTCTATTATTTCTATCATGTTGATGCTAATCGCATTTTAATCATTATTTGGTTGATAACAGGCGTTTTGCTCTGGATTATCGGAAGAGAAAGTTATCATATCGGAGCCAGCAGCATTATTTACGGTTTGGCTTTCTTCCTTTTTTGGAGCGGATTGATTACTCCTTCTATTGCATTGACGGCTATATCATTGGTTGTGGTTTTTTGGTATGGCAGCATGGTATGGGATATGTTTCCTTTTCTGCCCAATGAAACTGTTTCGTGGGAAGGACATCTTTCGGGTGCTATAGCCGGTTCGTTGGCTGCATTCTTTTTTCGACGGGCAAAAGTGTATCATTCTGATGATGAAGAAATCACGTTGTCAGACGATGAAGATGATGAAGCCTTGACCCAGTTGGCCATGAAATATGGGCTTGAAGAGGAGACTGCCAAAGAAGAAAATGATGACAGCCAAGACGACGAGTTTTCAGTATCCCAACTGTAACACAAAAGAGCATAACTGGAAGTTAGAGAAGATAAGAAATTATGGAAATCAAATCAGTTCAATGCGAAAATGAATATTTGAATTCATCCAGTAAATGTAATAAAAAAACAGATGATAAAGCATGATTAATCGTAAAGTTAATTATCTATGATTCAATTTGTTCAGACAACACCATTTTTTCGTATTCTGTTTGCCCTCATCGTTGGTATCGTGCTGGCTAATCAAGTTGTGATACCTTCTGTTA
>JAJZHJ010000109.1 GCA_021804525.1 Bacteroidota bacterium
ATCTTATTCAAATGAGGACGGCCAATCCCATAAATTCCCCAGGGGAAAACCGGATACAATTGTGGACTTTCGCTATTATTGACGCGAGCCCAAGCTTTGGCCGGCGAAATCGTTTGATGCCCGTTGCATTCACGATAAGCGATTGGTGGAATTCTTTTTTGGAAACTACGCAACTCTTTTACCGTTGTCGTATCCAGATACCCCGTTGGTAAGGTCAATAATTCTTTTGTGACTGTGGCTAATGCAGAAATTGTTGATGTTGAATTGTAAGCCATTTTATATGTTTCTCCGGCAGATCCAGGATAAAGAATTAGATGTCCCTGCCCGTCAAGTGCCTTACTCCCTAAATGTTTTGCTTCATATTGATAATGTTCGTCAAAAAATTTCAAGCAGCTGGTTATTAACGGGATATAACGTGAAATGTTATTGTTGTTGTACAATTGAGTTTGTAATATCATATGGCAAAATTCGAGAGATGTGTCCCATAAATATTCCAGCCAGGGATTGTATTCAATTCCGGGATTGGCATTGGCAGGGCGATGCCATCCATATTCACTACAATTGGGTAGTCCAAAATTTTCTATTTGTTCAGAAAAACAAGCGCCCTTATGCCCCCAATACACTTTGCTGCGAAGTTCAGCGTTGTGCAAATTATTCAGATAGAAATCAAACTCAGGTATCATCATATCAAAATCTCCGCTTTCCAGCATTGGATAATAAACTAAACGTTGGTTTTGTGCGGTAAAAATGCCTCCCCCCCAATTTCTATAATCAGGTGTAAAATGTTTGGTAGAATCTACAAATACCGGATCAAATGTAAACATGCCGCCATTAAACTTTGTCGGCCATTTTCCGTAAGCATTGCATCCAAGCATGTATCTGAACAATTGATAATTGCGTCCTACTTGCCATGCAATTTGATGATGATCTGTATTTTTTGGATTTATGACAATAAAGCTTCGGTTCCAGAAATCATGCCACCATTTTACAGAAGCATTTTCGTTAAATTGCAGAGAATCCCTCATTTGTGCCAATCCTTTATTCAATTCATTTCCCCATTGTGACAGTGTAGCAGTTTGTTTTGTTAGAAGGACAATGTCAAAATGGGCAAGATGACTTGGAGCATTGCTGGACAACACCCATCCTTTGTATGGTGTGTCGGCATAGATTCCCTGTTGAGTACCATCAGGATGCATGTTGCGCCCTATGAGCATGCCTCCAAATGTCAAATGACTGATGGGATTAAACATCCCGGATTTAACGGAATCCATTCCTTGTTGGTGTACCGTAAAATCAAAGATGGTTGAATCGCTCCTATTCCGATGATAGAATAAAATGCCATTTTTTTGAAATGAAATGCTGTCCTTCAGTGTTTCATGACTACGGTAAGGATCCCATTTATAGGAAGATTCAAAATTTTCTCCTTTACGAAGCTTTTGATCCTGATAACGCCAATTCTCATAAGTAACCTTCGTTGATATTAGTTTATTGGATTGAATATCAACATGAACATTTGGATGAAAAACATCACATCTAATTGTGATGGTACCCTTTACGTTTTTGTTTAATCCTGTGATTCTTACAAAACCATCTTTTAATATAAGGTTTTGTCGGAAGAATTTCCCAGCAAAAGGATTTGGGGTACAGTGTACCCGGACACGCCCTAATTTGAGTAATGTATTGTTGTCGTCAAACGTTCCACTTTGGGCAATATAAAACATTAAGTCGCCATGCTCCACCCAGATATTAAGTCCGATATTGCCTCCTCCACATGGCATTGATTCGGAAGAATTGTGGCTTTGTTTTTTCCACAAAATATTGTAACGTGAGAATTCGGTAGATTGACCGACTAACAAGTAAGAATAAAAAACAAATAAAGTCAGAGGAATGGTTTTTTTTAAGTTGATCATGTTTTTCATGGAATATTTATGTGCCAAAATTAAATCAATCTTACAATTGTGCTATTTATTTTTTTATTTGATTATTTGCTTTTCACCAAAATCCGTCTGTTGTTTTTCTACTTCATTCAATAATTTATTCTTTTCTGTTTCTGTCATTGTAGGATGAAATGATCTATCATGCATATCCTTCTTTTCGTTTGAAGTGATATGAGGCGACTCCTCATAAAATAAAGGTCTTGCAGGTGCTATGCTGGAAAATTCTAATGAAGCAGGTTGTGGAGCATACTCACCCGGAAACAGCACTCGTGCACTTACTTTGATTTTGCCCGGATGAATTGTTGAACGAATCAAAACAGGCGCCGACCCAAACTCAACAAGACGAGGATTAGCCAGAATCGAAGCATTACCAATAATTGTGCCTTCACCTTCAACTTTATAATGTATCGCCTCCTTGTCCAATCTACACACATTGCCTTCGTCATCAGTGACTTCAGCTACAACACAAACGAAATCGGAGCCGTCGGCTCGTAGAGCTTGACCTTCGTTGTCTAAATGTAAAACTATTTTGGTAGGTCGTCGTGCTGGCATTTTTATTGTCGTTACGACCACTTTTCCATCAATCAATCCCTCTGCTTTGAAATATGCTCTTTGCCAATCTTTTTGGTTATAAGTGTATTGACGCATAGTAAAGAAGTTAAAAGCATTTTTGAAAATGATAGGAGGATGAGGCATCCCTCTCAATGCTTTAGGTGCCTTTTGAATCAAGGTATCATGCTCGTATCTGATCAATCGTACTTCATCGCAATTGGTAAAGACAACCACATCAGGATCTGAGAATGGGCTCATTTCATTTGCTATAAACAACATGGGCTTGATATCGGAAAGCGGGGGCTTCAGCATAGGATTCGTCTGACTTTGAAACATATAATAAGCATATTTTGTTTGTCGAAAATTATCCATAATCCCCCCGTAATAGGTATTTGGATGATAGCCGCGTTGATAATCGATAGGATTCCATAATGCTCCTCCAATAAATTGAGGGGGAGCATTACACATGTCGTTGTAACTGTTAGCCAAATATAGAGCCTGGACTAATTGTGCATGTTCCCCCCAACTCCGGGCAGCTCTGTTAGGTGCATTTTGAGCATACCAATCATCAGGACATTCTCCAAATTCACGGGTAAAAATGCTTTGCTTCACAGTTCCCGTATCTTTAGGCCAACCATACACCACATCATAATAATCTTTTACACCTGCAGAATTCATATCTCCCGTGGCGAAACGTCCTGGATATGGATATTCTTCCTTTGTGATTTTCAAAGCATTTAATGAGAAACTTAAGGGGAACCGAGTTTCATTCAAGACTGGTTCCCACATCAACACAGAAGGATGATTACGGTCACGACGAATCATATTGCGAATATCCGAATAAACGAGATTGGCAAATTCTGGGTCTTTGTTCCAAAATTGCCAGCCTGGTGTTGCTACAATAACGAAGATGCCCAATTCGTCGCAGGCATCCATAAAAGCAGGATCCTGAGGATAATGTGCTACACGAATAATTCTACAACCGGCATCCCTCAGTTTTTTCGCATCGCGCCATTGCTGAGAGTTAGGTACAGCATTACCCACATAAGCAAAATCTTGGTGGCGATTGCCTCCAATCAATTTTTCATAGGGTTTTCCATTAAGATAAAAGCCATCTTTGCCACGAAATTCTACTTTTCGAATACCGATGCGTGTCATACCTCCATCAAGGGGACTTTTGCCAGAAATGATACGAGATTGTACCTGATATAAATAAGGTGAATCAGGAGTCCAAAGCTTTGGATTTTTTACTTCAATGCTTTGTTTAATTTGTTTCGAGTCACCTTTGTTAATTGAAACGGAGGAAATGATTTTGTGCAATTGATTGCCATTGCTATCGCAAAGGGTGGTCTCTACCTTGATGTTGTTTTTACGATTTGACTCATTGGCCACATCAGTATCAATAAACACTTGTGCCAATTGATCATTTATTGTACCATAATGCACAAACACACCACCACCTGCAACTTTATTTACTGTGTTGGGGTCAGTTATATGAACGAGCGAAGTGGAAATTAACCATACATCACGATAAATGCCTCCATGGTAGGCAAAATCAAGCATTTTTTGACTTTTGCCGGGAGGATAGCTTTTGTCATCGCTGTTGTCTGCACAAACAGCCACCACGCACTGCTCTCCAGGTTTTGCACCTGCTTCCAACAAGTCTATGCTAAAAGGCAAATAGCCGCCTAAATGTTGTTTTACAAATTTACCATTTACATACACTTTGCATTTCCCCATCACCGCTTCGAAATAGAGAACGACCTTTTTGCCAGCAAAACTTTTGTCAAGAATGAAATGCTTGCGATACCAGGCAATACCCTGATAATTTCGGCATCCGCTTGCTTCAGTTGGTTCGAGTTTCACCGTATGTGGTGTGTTAACTATATCCCAAGTTTTATCGTTGAAATCTTTTGCTTCGGCTCCAGCTACATCACCCCTGTGAAACCGCCAGCCAACATTAAAATTAAATACTTTGCGACCACTGTTATTCAGATCAAAAAAACCTGCGGCGGAAAAAGATGGTTGATACGCTTTTGCATTTATATGCCCAAGCAATAACATAAAGACAGTAGCTAACAATACTAGTTTAGTTCTCATTCCTCTATTTTTTACCAATTGTCTGTTCTAAATGAAGATATGGGTAATCCTTCGGTGCTGTATAAATCTCCTACAATAAAATCCTTAAACGCGTAGCGTACAGCAACAGGTTCAGGTACATTGGGAGATGAAACTACAATTTTACTGCGTTTTATTTCAGCCATGGCTGGATAGAACACTTTATTTGCTCCTGCAATTTCGAAACACCTTAATTCTTTACCAAATGAAGTGAGCCACATAGGAGCATTATCAAACGAGAGAATTGCCTTATCTTTCACGACTGTCATACTATAATAAACAGGGCTTTCATAGCCAAACCCTTGCATCCCATAAGTTTTACCTAAAGCTAACATGGCCAAGCGCTCTCCTCCCACAGATTTACGTTGCGGGTGAATACATTCCTTTTCTCCAATGTCCATCAATACAGCCATACCTGAATTGGGAATAACTTTTGCAGCATTATATTGGGCTTCACGAAGATAAGCTGAGTTAGTCTTAATAGTTTGTTCATCTTTAGGCGTAATTGATGCATAATCGAATGGTGCAATCTGACAAAAATAGAAGGGGAAATTTCCTTCACCCCATAAATTACGCCAACTACTTACCATTTTTTCAAATAAAGCTGCATATTCATCTGGATTGTCGTAATTACTTTCGCCTTGATACCAAATGCAACCCTTAATAGTAAAACCAATAATAGGTTGAATCATGCCATTAAATAATAAAGTTGGTGTACGGTTAGGACTCTTGATAGTGTCTCCTGGTTGAGGAATTTTTTCGTTTGGAAAAGTTTTCAGATCATCGGCACTCATCCACGCTTCGATAGGTGAACCTCCCCACGACGAACAAATCAACCCAACAGGAATACCAAGTAATTTATTCAGCATTCTACCAAAATAATAAGCTGTAGCGCTAAACTTACTTACTACTTCGGGAGTTGCTTCCTTCCATGAACCAGTTATATCATCCACAGGTTGTAGTTGATCGTTTCGTTTTACCGTAATCAGTCTGATTTGAGGATTTGTGGATTCTAAAATGTCTATAT
>JAJZHJ010000110.1 GCA_021804525.1 Bacteroidota bacterium
CCGTGCTTCCATGCCTGGCATGATGGATACCATTTTAAATCTTGGATTAAATGACGAAGCTGTTGAAACCTTAGCTGCAAAAAGTGGAAATCCGCGTTTTGCATGGGATTCCTACCGCCGTTTTGTACAAATGTATGGAGATGTCGTATTGGGAATGAAACCAGAAAATAAAGAAGCTGAAGACCCCTTTGAAATTATCATTCATCAAGCAAAACAAACAAAAGGAGTAACCAGCGATACAGAACTTACCGCTGAAGATCTTAAAGAATTAGTAGTACAATTCAAAGCTGCTGTCAAACAAAATACAGGCAAGGACTTTCCGACAACTGCGTGGGAACAGCTTTGGGGAGCAGTAATGGCTGTATTTGATAGCTGGATGAATGATCGCGCTATCTTGTACCGTAAACTTAATAAAATACCTGCCGATTGGGGTACAGCAGTCAATGTTCAAGCCATGGTATTTGGCAACATGAGCAATCAATCTGCAACGGGCGTTGCTTTTACACGCGATGCAGCAACCGGTGAAGATATTTTTAATGGAGAATACCTGATTAATGCACAAGGAGAAGACGTAGTTGCAGGTATACGCACACCTCAACAAATTACATTAGAAGGATCCCTCCGTTGGGCTGCCATGCAAAATGTTAGTGAGACTGATCGTAAAACCAAATATCCATCGCTAGAAGAGGCCATGCCTGAAGCATATGCAGAATTGAATCACATTCAACAATTACTTGAAAATCACAATCTTGACATGCAAGACATTGAATTCACGATTCAAGAAGGTAAGGTGTGGTTACTGCAAACACGTAATGGAAAACGCACAGGAGCTGCAATGGTTCGCATTGCAAATGAGATGTTAAAGCAAAATATGCTTGACGAAAAAACAGCCTTGTTGCGCATTGAACCTCAAAAATTAGATGAATTGCTTCACCCAATCTTTGATCCAAAAGCTATCAAAGCAGCAAAAGTGATTGCAAAAGGGTTACCGGCATCACCAGGTGCCGCAACAGGACAAATTGTATTTTTTGCTGACGATGCTGAAGCATGGGCAGAGAAAAGACATCGCGTTATCTTAGTTCGCATCGAAACATCACCCGAAGATTTACGTGGAATGCATGCTGCACAAGGAATTTTAACCGCACGCGGTGGTATGACTTCACATGCAGCCGTTGTAGCGCGTGGCATGGGAAAATGCTGTGTGTCAGGTGCTGGTGAAATAAATATTGATTATAAAACAAGAACCATTGAAATGCATGGATCAACTTACAAAGAAGGTGATTGGATTTCGCTTAATGGGTCTACCGGTGAAGTATATGAAGGACAAGTCAGCACTATGGATGCTGCCGTCAGTGGAGACTTTGCTGACATCATGGCTCTAGCTGATAAATATACGAAAATGGACGTACGCACCAATGCTGATACTCCTAATGATGCTAAAGTTGCACGTGGCTTTGGAGCCAAAGGAATTGGACTTTGTCGCACAGAACACATGTTCTTCGAAGGTGAACGTATCAAAGCCATGCGCGAAATGATACTTTCCAAAACTGAAGTAGGGCGTCGCGCCGCTTTGAAGAAATTACTACCAATGCAACGTTCTGATTTTGAAGGTATATTTGAAGCCATGGATGGATTTGGCGTAACAATCCGCTTGCTTGATCCACCTCTTCACGAATTTGTACCTCATCAATTAGCCACACAAAAGGAACTGGCTGACGACATGGGGCTAACGTTGGATGAAGTAGTAGCGACTTGCCATTCGCTTGAAGAATTCAACCCAATGTTGGGACACCGTGGCTGTCGATTAGGGAATACCTATCCCGAAATAACAGAAATGCAGGCAAGAGCTATTATCGAAGCTGCACTTAACATGCAAGAAAAAGGTATTCAGGTATATCCAGAAATTATGGTGCCACTTGTAGGTGTAGTTGAAGAATTAAAGTTGCAAGCCAAAATTATAAACAATACAGCTGAAACTGTTTTCAAAGAAAGAGGAACCCGTATTAAATATAAAATTGGAACTATGATTGAAGTTCCACGAGCTACAGTTACCGCAGGACGCATCGCTGAAGTTGCCGAATTTTTCTCATTTGGCACAAACGATTTGACGCAGATGACGTATGGATACTCACGCGACGATGCAGGTAAATTTTTGAAAGCTTATCAAGACTTAGGCATTTTGAAAAATGATCCATTTGAAGTATTAGATCAAGAAGGAGTTGGGAGCTTAATGCGACTAGCTGTCACTACGGGACGTCAAGTAAAACCAGAATTAAAGGTCGGAATTTGCGGAGAACACGGGGGAGAACCGTCATCAGTAGAATTCTGCCACACCTTAGGTATGAATTATGTAAGTTGCTCACCTTATCGCGTGCCAATTGCTCGCTTGGCAGCAGCACAAGCAGCTGTAAAGGAATAATAAAAAAAGTACCGCTCCACAACACATGGGGCGGTACTTTTTTATAGATGTATATCATCATTTATTCTTCCAATGACTCCAGTTCTAACTCATTTAGTTGATAAAATCGATATTTGTACGATAGCAAAGCCAGTAATTTAGAGATTTGTTCAAGAGCAACAGCTGTTTCTTGTGACACAATTTTATTTTGCAATCGAAGCAACAAAACACCATAGAGAAAGACAAAGCAACCTTCTATTTCATCTTTTTTCTGAAGAGAAGTATCAACACTTTGCATAAAATCAGTCATATATGGAAGCGATTTATACAATTGCGCATGATAATCAGGATGTTTCTTCGATTGAACTAAAGCATAATGTAAATCCACAAGATCAGCCATCGTATTGGACACAAATTGCAAATGTCCTGATTGTTGAATATTTTCAAGACGCATCATTTCGATGAGACTTGTATACCATTCAAGAAGCTGACGTTGCTCTTCTTCAGAGAGATATGAAGATCGGATGATTCCTGTTTGAATGGCGTCTATGTCAAACTGATAAGCACGAATAATATCCTCTATTTGCCACATATAAAGGATATATTCTGCAATGTTTTCTTTCTTTTTTTGTTGTGCAATAAACATACTTTCAAGGATAATTACAACCAGCCTACTAAGTTAGATTTGACAAATCTTCTTCATCTTCATCAAACCATAAAAAATCAGTATCACTTTGATCAGTGAATGAATCTAAATCACGCCTTTCTTTCTTTGTAGGCCTTCCCAACCCACGATTGCGATCAACAAATCCGTTTACAAAGGCAACCTCAAGTAACGCCAACTGATCTGGTGAAGTTACATTCTCCATATAATCAGCAATTAATTTTGCATTCAAACGGTTTTGCGACAAAGCAATCACTTTGAAGGAAAAAGTAACAGGAGCACGACGAATCTGGATTATATCCCCAACTTTTATCATCCTTGATGGTTTCACAGAAATGCCATGAATCATTACTCTTCCTTTTTTACAATAATCAGCCGCCAACGATCTTGTTTTAAACAAACGCATCGTCCACAGCCATTTATCAATACGAATTTCATCTGCCATTTTACCGGAAAGTAAAGATATAGTTCATGCCAAAATTCCACACCATAACCACAGCAGTAGCTGCTACCTTCGAGAGATAAAAATTAAGATGCCATTTCTTGACCAATAAATAAATAGTAGCATTGTTGATCAACAATCCTATTAGCGCAATCGCCATAAATAACGTGTATTGTTCACCAATCTGCGGATTATGGTTTCGAAAAGCCCAGATTCTATTGAAAAAATAGTTGGAAGAAGCCGCAGTTAAAAATCCGGTTGAATTTGCTATATAAGGATTAAGGTGAAGCTTTTCTTTCAGCAAATAGGTTAATCCAAAATCGATGGCAGTTCCAGAGGCGCCCACAACACTAAACCGAATGAATTGTATTAACATGCAATATATTATAAGATGAGACAAACAAAAAAACCATCTCACCGGGAGATGGTTTTCAAGAGCTTGTGTTTGTAAATTTATGCCGGATGAATTGCTTCTGAAGGACACACATCGGCGCAAGTGCCACAATCAGTGCACACATCAGGATCAATTACATAAATATCTCCTTCACTAATAGCACCTACCGGACATTCTGAAATACAAGTTCCACATGCAATACAATCTTCTGTAATTACGTAAGCCATTTCTTTAGAGGATTAAATTAATATTCATAATCGAGACAAAAGTAGGGAATAAATCGAGATAGTGCAACTCTAACACTCAATATTTTTGCAAAAAAATTAGAATAGACTGCATTAATTACGCTGTAACGCCTTTGCAGAAAGGCGGTTTAACTACTTTTGCCGGAATCAGTTTTCCACGAATTGCAATATAAATTTCACTTCCAATAGTTGCAAATGATGAAGTTACATATCCCATACCAATGCCGGATTTAAGCATGGGAGAGATAGTGCCTGAAGTCACTTTGCCAATCGAATTTCCAAATTCATCGGTAATTTCATAACCATGTCTTGGGATACCTTTTTCTAAGAATTGAAATCCAATCAATTTTTTTGAAACACCCTCTTTTTTTTGTCTTTCCAACAAATCCCTATCAATAAAAGATTTTTCCGGTGCAAACTTCGTAATCCATCCCAATCCTGCTTCAATTGGAGAAGTGGTATCGTCGATGTCATTCCCGTAGAGAGCAAAACCCATTTCCAGACGAAGCGTATCGCGTGCCCCAAGCCCAATAGGTTGAATACCGGCTGGTTTTCCTTTTTCAAAAATAGCATTCCAAATTCTCATGCCATCTTCCGGATTGAAATAAAGTTCAAAACCACCAGCACCTGTGTAACCTGTATTTGACAGTATTACTTCAGGCACATTGGCAAAAGTACCCACTTGAAATCCATAATAAGAAATAGATGACAAATCCACCTCTGTAAGTTGTTGCAATACCTCCATCGCTTTAGGTCCTTGAACAGCCAATTGAGCCATACGATCCGAACTGTTTTCAAGTTCAGCTCCTTCGCTGTTATGAGACACGCACCAAGTCCAATCTTTATCAATATTAGCAGCATTTACCACCAAAAGATATTTTTCGGGTTGATAGTGATATACCAATAAATCATCAACAATGCCACCTTGCCCGTTTGGGAAACAAGTATATTGTGCTTTGCCAATTGGGAGAGATGCAACATCATTTGTCGTTAGTTTTTGCAGAAAGGGTAATGCATTCTTTCCTTTTACCCAAAACTCACCCATGTGAGACACATCAAAAACGCCAATTTTTGAACGGACAACCATATGTTCATCTATAATTCCGCTATATTCTATCGGCATATTGTATCCTGCAAATTCATGCATTTTGGCACCTAAAGCAATATGCAAATCTGTAAATGGAGTTGACTTCATCTGAAAAAACAGTTTATTAACCAATTTATTTTATATATACTATGACATCAAAATACAACAAAAAACTACAAATCAAGCGTTTGCTACTTTTTGGACAATTTTCAGTACCAATGCCGTAGCCTTTTCCATTGATTGAACAGGAATATATTCGAATCTACCATGAAAATTATGGCCACCTGTAAAAATATTTGGGCAAGGTAATCCTTTGAATGAGAGTTGTGCTCCATCTGTTCCACCTCGAATAGCTCTAATTTTGGGAGTTATACCTACTTCCTTCATAGCTTCCTCCACAA
>JAJZHJ010000111.1 GCA_021804525.1 Bacteroidota bacterium
TTATATAAATAATCATCCTCGTAGAGCTATGAGAAATTACATGTTTAATGATGAATGATCAAAAAGAACAATATGATTGTTTAAATGCTCGGATATAGTAAACAGTAGCAAAGATATTAAAAGATTTTATTTCTCAACATTAGATGCCATTTTAAAATTCATACATTCGTACGTGAATAATTTTTTTGTTTAAGGACGTATCTAACTTGCATAAAAATATTCATATTATTGAATGATATGATTATCTATTTGTGAAATCGTTTAAATTCCACGATTTTCTCCATTTAATTATCGGTTTTTCTTTTGACATTTTGATTGGAAGCCAAATATATCGGCCATCGATAGGATTTCGTGGGTTCCAACGGTCAGACATAAAGATGAAAGCATTTTTCATTCCATGAACGGGCAAGATGTAGGTGCTTTGCGAATGGAATGTCAAATCCGAATCATTTCCCACGCAAGGATTTCCCAATGCTTTCCACTGTCCGAATATGGACGTGGCGACTCCTGAACGGGCTGAATTGGGTGCCCATCCCGTACATCCGGAGGTGATCATATAATACTTCCCGTTATCTTTGAAAATAGCAGGTCCTTCGTTGTGCCCACCGGGGAAAACACGGACATACTTACCGGAGAATCCTGTATAATTATCATTCAACTGAGCTATTTGCAAGGTTAGGTTTTCTTCCGAGGAATAGATAAGATAGGCTTTCCCGTCCGTATCGACAAAGGCGGTCATGTCCCGAAACATCTGCCCTGCCTTAAAGTCTCTCCGTACAAAGAGTCCTTCTTCTACGGCCTTCATCCATGCCGGCGTCCATCCTTTCAGGCTATCGGGCTGTAGCGTTGATGTTTCCCAGGATTTCTTGAAATTCAATGGCCAGATGCCTGCATTGGGACGCATAGAACGTAAAAAAGTGTATGGGCCTTCGGGTCGGTCGCTCACCGCTACACCTGCCCGTGCTGCGCTGTATCCTTCTCCTTTGAGTTCAAGGTGGAACCACATCACAAATTTGTGTGTCTTTTTATTGTAGATCACCTTGGGTCGCTCCAAAACACAGCCTTTGGTAATGTCTGAATGAGGATCATCGGAAACATGCAGGGCAATCCCTTCGTCTTTCCAATTGTACAGGTCTTTAGATGCATAACAGTGCACGCCAACTTGTGCCGTATTACCTATTGGCCCGGCTACTTTATGTTCTCCAAACCAGTAATATGTACCTTTATAATATAGAATACCGCCTCCATGTGCATTGATGACTTTCCCGTTAGTATCATTCCAAATGGACCCGGGATGAAACGAATGATATACTTGCACGGACTGCTCTTTCGTTGTCTGTACGGGAACGGTTGCTAAAACACCAGAAATCCCGGTGTACACAAAAAAGGTAGCAATTAATGCCACGATCAAATACTTTCTATGGTTCATCTTCATGTGATAAAAATTAGTGTTTATTTAACCTCAGTGTATCAAAAAGTGATTTCAATGTCAGTTTTTCATTTTTATAATCTCTAAAAAGCGATGATAGTTTTTGTGCATTCCAATTATTCCATAAAGGATCATTGATTGGTGTATTGTCAACAACTGATTCTTCAGGGCAATTTACAAAGTGACCTCTCCAGCTGTTTTTAGAAAAAAAATAATGAGTTGCTTTTCCATATTTACAGGTAAATGTGTCTGTTGTCAGAAAATAGTTATGTATAAAAGAAATATGCGTAGGCCAGTCACCTCCCCATGTGTTGAACGTTATCAACGATTTATCTTCTTTCGGATTAACGGGTCGATCCCGAATCACAATATTATGGTAGATTCTGATATTCTTCACAGGCCCCGTTATATGAAAAATGGGAGAGAAGCCAGCGTTTTTCCATGTGATACGTCCTCCATCGTTATAACTAATGTTATCTCGTATAACAGTTCCACTGTTTCCAGCTTCATTCCCTTGTGTTGGAGAACATATTAAAAAGAATCCACCCAGATTATCATGACTGTAATTATATTGAAAAACAGAATGTTTACAATTCCAATCTGAGTCATAACCCTGACTATCCCAAGGCCCAGCCATATAAGCAACCTCATTGTATTGAATCAGCGTATTATCACAACTCCATGGCCATATTCCCGCGGAAGCATCTCCTTCAGGGAATCGTTGTCCTCCTTTAATCAAACGGTTATATTCTACAATAGCTCCATCACAACCAATCGGAACAATACCATCGCCTCCGAAGTCACACAAGTCATTCCCACGAATAACAACATGCAGGTTAGGATACCAATTGTTACGGTTTGTATATCCGCCTCCTGTGATGCCATTCCGGTCGGTGCGCGCCAATTTGCAATTTTCAATCAGCAATCCGTCAAATCGCGATTTAACCTTATTTCCCCGATTATCCCAACTAATGCCGGCGCCACCACCCTGTGCTTTATTATTCGATCCATTTACATCATGTATATACAGATGATCTAAGCATATTTGGCGAGCTTCACCATAATTATCAAGAAACAAATAGACTCCTTTACGCAAAGGCTTCCTGGTAATGCCGGTATTTGTAATCTCAAGATATTTAACAGCCACATAAGATGAGTTGTATAGCAGAACAGCCTCTTCGAATTGTCCGTCGGCTGCTATGATGGGCATTGAACCATGTCCATAAGAACTAAACAGAATAATCTTTTTCTTGTCACCCTGAACATGAATTTTTAACTGCCCATGAAAAACAGTCCCACGAGCAAAAAGAATGGAATCTCCTGGCACAAAAGAACTGTCATTGATCTTTTGCAAAGTTTGCCAGGGCTGATTGGCAGATATTCCCTTATTTGCATCATTTCCAGTTGCCGGATTTATGTAAAACGACCGGGCTTCTAGAAAGGAGAATGGTAATACTGCAAAAACCAGGAATATCCAAAGAATCTTTGTCATAACAATACTCTGTTTGATTACTTACACTAATCAAATATCTTCTTATTTTTCATTATAATACGACACGAAGAAGGCATAGTGATAAGGATGATTCGGCATTAGGCGATACTGAGTCAAAGCCTCGGCATCACGATTCCAGGTATTAATGCCGCCTACTCCCATTTGCTTTCCATCCAGATTGACCGTGAAATAATCACCGGTGGGCAAATCATCAATATGGGTAGCCTGTTCCATATCCTGTAATGAATATGGCCATGCACTCATGCTTAATATTGGCATTCCCGTTGCCATCATGTCCATTCTTGTCCGTAAATCATACCCATCGAACTCCATCCCGGTTGCCATTTTCTTGTGGTCATACATAATTAGTCCATAGCGTATCCACTAACCCCGAATAAATTCCAACGATTGCTCCTGTTTCCCAGGTAGATTCTCCTACAGGAAGCGTTCCTCTGGCAACAACCTGTGTTGTTTTGTCGCTATGTTTTTTTATGTCCAGGAAAGTTACTTTGCGATTTTCTTGTCTTGATAACCAAAAAAGCATCAGGCAACCCTGCTGAACTGACAGTAAGTTTTATGTCGCCGGCATTACGGGTGCTTTTAACTACCACAAGAGCACGCCCATGCCATGCTTTTCGGGTGGCACCTACATATGGGTCAGGGTCTTTTAAGTTAGCATTCGCTACACCGGCAATAACTCCCGGACCAGTAATCTTAAATTGTAACCTGTTAGCGGCATTGGGTTGGAGAATCCCGTTTTTGTCGGTCATTTCGATAGTGATAAACGACAGATCTTCTCCATTGGCCAATAGCGTCTTTCGATCGGGAATGAGTCGTATTTTTGCCGGCATTCCAGCTGTCCTTAAAATTTTTGATTCCGTTTCTTTATTCCCTATAACCCCTACAGCCTTCAATACACCGGGAGTGTATGGGACGGGAAAGATGGCTTTAAATTCCTGTGCCTGCGTTGTTGGTTTCTCTCCGATAAGCTTATTGTTTAGATATAATCTGACCTGTGGGTATTTCGAATATACTTCAACTTGTAATGTTTTTCCTTCATATCCCGGCCATGTCCAACTTTCCCAGGTAGGCCAGACTGCCCATGAGGTTAGTTTAATCTCACCATTTGCAGGATTGGGTTCCTGAACAGCAAGATAAAGCTTCTCGGTGTTATTCCACAAAATGTTGCGATAATGGGAGATGGGCTTTCTCCATCCCGTAAGGTCTATATCACCACAATACGAACCGTGCCAGGGGAATAAATCCGCTTCCCAGGATTCTCCTTTAGGTTCTCCCGGATAATAGTATCGTCCGATGCCTGATTCTCCCAGATAGTCCATGGCTGTCCATACAAAATCACCTATAATATATGGATAACTATGCACCATATCCCAGTTCTTAAAAGCATCTCTGGGATAGGATTCGGTTTGGACAATAACGCGGGAAGGAACACGCTGATGATCGGAAGGGGCACGGAATAACTGATAGTTGTATCCGCAGATGTCATGAGCAGCCATCAGTGAATCTAATATCGTCCATTTGTTATCCCATGTAGTCATTGCAGAAGTTACGGGACGTGTCGAATCCATCTTGTGTATAGCGCCAACGAGCATTTTGGCCGTTTTAATGGCTTCGGGGGATTCCCTTTCAATAATCTCGTTCCCTATGCTCCACATAATTACCGAAGGATGGTTGCGGTCGCGCAACACCATTGCTGCAAGATCGCGTTGATTCCACTGGTCAAAGAAACGGGCATAGTCATATTTATTTTTTCCTACCCGCCAACAATCGAATGCCTCGTCTACAACCATTAAACCTAATTTATCACATGCATTCAGGAAGGCTTCCGAAGGTGGATTGTGTGCTGTACGTACTGCATTAAATCCGGCTGATTTCAGTAACTCTATTTTTCTTTCTTCTGCCCTTTCATAGGCAGCAGCTCCCAGGCATCCATTATCGTCATGTATGCATCCTCCGTCAAGCTTTATGGATTTCCCGTTAAGTTGAAGCCCTTTTTCTGCTGAATAGGTTATCGAACGAATGCCAAATGTCTTTTGTGAACGTTCTATAACTTTATCTCCCTGCTTCAGACTAAATATCGCCTGATACAGACAGGGTGTCCTAGGACTCCAGAGCAGGGGTTTTTGAACAGTTATGGCTTGGGAAATTTCTTTTTCATCGTTGGCCTGCAAATGTACAGAAATTTGATTCTCGCTAACAATATTATTATACTTGTTGATTAGATGGGTAGAGAGCATAATGATCTGCGGTTTCCCGGTTTCATTTTTAATGCAGGTTTTTATCCGGACGATTGCCTGTTGGGAAGAGACCTCCGGTGTTGTAATTTCCACTCCCCAATGTGCTATGTGTATTGGGTTGGTTTCTATTAACCATACATTACGATAGATACCTGAACCGCTATACCAGCGGCAATTCACTTGTTGGGAATTATCCACCCGCACGGCAATGGTGTTTTCCTTGTTGTATTTCAGATAGGGAGTAAGGTCGTAATCAAACGAGGTGAAGCCATAGGGATGGGTGCCCAGAAGTTTACCGTTGATAAACACTTTGGAATCCATATAGACGCCTTCGAAATATATTGACACTTTTTTTCTTTGCCAGGTTGAAGGCACAAAAAACTTTTTACGGTACCAGCCTATCCCGGTGGGAAAATATCCTCCGGCTCCT
>JAJZHJ010000112.1 GCA_021804525.1 Bacteroidota bacterium
ATGTCAGTAGCAAAATTACTTCTCCAGTTTCTTAAAGATCCGTATGCAGATTCTCATCCCATGGAAATATCATTTCCCCGAAAAATAGGATTATTTTTGAAACTGGTATTAACTTACCTGGTTTTACTGATATTTCTGTTGATTATTGGCGGCATTGCATTTGCGATCATTCATTCACTTGGCATTCATTTACATATTCATGGGGAAAATGCTGTGAATCCTGATAATTTATATGCTGCATGTGGGAAATATACCTTAATAATGATAGCTTTCCTTGGTCCGTTGATTGAAGAATCAATTTTCAGGCTGCCATTGTCATTTCGGAAAAGGGATGTAAGCATTTCATTTTTTGTTGTAATGGGTCTTTTTATCTGGTATTTTAGCAAGACCCATCATTGGGTCTTTGTTGCATTGGCTTTGATGATAAGTAGCCTGTTTTATTTTCTTGTTCTTAGCAGAAGAAATATCGTGGCAACAATGAAAGTGACCGACAGAACTAGCAATTATCTTGTCTATATTAGCATGGTTGTTTTTGCTCTTTTTCATTTAACGAACTTTATTCATTTTGATTTTCATGATATTTTATTTTATCTGATATTCATCTCTCCTGTATATGTAGCAACAATAATGATTACTTTCTGCCGGATAAAGTTGGGATTTATTTACGGAATCTTTTTTCATACAACTCTCAATACACTTTTTTATGTCTTTATGATTCGACATTAAATAGCTTTTGTTAGTGTCCTTTTGGTATCGAAATACATAATCTCAAAACAATAAAAATCATATTTAATGAAATATCCTTTCCCATTCAATCTTAATGCAGTATTGCCTTATCGTCAGGATCCAAACAGAAAGAAATGGACATCTGAATTGGCAAGATTTCTCAAAGCAATTATTTTTCTTATAATCACATATTACATTCTGGTAATTGTTTTTGCCTTAATGCTTAATCGTGCCATTATGCTTGATACTAAGCATATATATGATGACAATATGGAGAAGTTTTATCATTTTTTTGGGGAACCCCGTTTTAGTTTAATAGCCCTGCTGATTGCCCCGATACTGGAAGAGTTAGCATTTCGATTCGGGCTCTCCTTTGAAAAACAAAAAATTATCCTTGCCATTCCATTAATGCTATTTATCACATGCGTACCTGAGATTTATATGATGCATTTTACTTTGGTCAACATAATAAAAATTAGTCTGTTAATTGTTTTTTATCTTGTCATGCGGAAAAAAACGAATGAGGCATTCTGGTTTAATGTGAAACATCAATTTGGTAATCTCATCATTTATATTTTTATTCTTACTTTTGCAATCGGGCATCTGAATCATTTTACACCATTGCAAGTAACCCGGGCACCTTATTATTGCCTATTTATCCTTCCTCTTTTTCTGTTTGGGTTAGGACTCACTTTTATACGTTTGCGTTTTGGCATCCTCTATTCTATAGCTGCTCATATTCTATGGAACTTAATAATGATTTTCTTCCTTATAAAATAAAGAGCAACTTGTGAAGCCCATTTTAATTTGTATTCTTCTATTGTTCTTTGTTGGTTTGTCCTCGGCACAAATGCCATGGACGCTGCAAGCCTGCATCGATCGAGCAAAAACAGCTAATCTTACCATCCGTCAGAAACAGATAACAGTTGAACAAGTAGCTGTTGCTCTAAAAAATGCGCAATGCCAGCGTTTACCCTCCATCTCTGCAACAATTAGGTCAAAGCTATGATTTAGGAATTTCTCCTACAGCAGCGGGGGCTTATGCACAAAACAACGCTTCGGTAAGTACTGCTTCATTGTCGTTCACAGTTCCACTTTTTAGCGGATTCCGTATTCATATGACATTAAAGCAGCTAAACTGAAATGGCAAGCAGGGATAGCTGATAGAGACCAAACCCGTTTGGATGTTATTATTAACGTAGTTGCCGGCTATCTTCAAGTATTGCTCAACAAAGAACTGGTTAGTACAGCTCAAAAACAAAGCGCTCTTTCATGTAAGCAATTTGAACATACAAAACAGATGGTTGTAGCTGGAAAGTTATCTCAATCGGAACTATACGACGGCCTCGCGCAAATTGCCAAAGATTCTGCATCACTGGTAAAAACGGAAAGCGATTTACGGCTTGCTCTTGTTGATCTGGCACAGCAACTTCAACTGAAAGATATATCAGGATTTGATATTGATTCTTTAGACATAAGTGCAATGCCGTAATATACAATTTTACCCTCATCGAATGTTGGTTCAGGCAGATACGGTGCCTGCATGGAGCTGCGACACGATAAGCATGATCGATTACATGAACAAATACGTTGATGACAAAAATCTCAAAAAGATTGAAAATGGAATGATTATGATAGGTATTCTCATATTGCCTGACGGGAAGACTTGCTGCTATACATTTGGCAATCTCACTCAGATTGAATTAAATGCCGAAAAAATCAAAGAGGTTATCAACAAAATGCCAAATTGGAAGCCGGCAATACAAAATGGTCAGAAAGTCACTTTTCTTAAAAATGAGCTATTTAAAATCAGAAACGGCAGATTTGTTTTAAACTAACAACACCCACAGTTCTGTGCAGTTTTTAGCAACGGCGGGGGAAAAGGAAAACTTTCGCCTTTCAAAGAAGCAAGAGACGGCACAGCGAAAGCCCCTTTTAGAAAGAGACTATCGCTGAAATATCGGGACGAATAAATGGGAAAAGGTTTGGATGTACTTGTTTTATTCAAACTCCCGGATGGTGGTTTTGATAATGGCAATGCACTCGTACAGTTGCTGTTCGGTGATGACTAATGGAGGAGCAAAACGAATAATATTAGAATGCGTTGGTTTGGCAAGTAATCCGTTTTCAAGAAGACTGACACAGATATCCCAAGCCAGATCCTTATGACCTCCGTCGTTAATTACCAGCGCATTTAATAACCCTTTGCCACGAACAAAAGAGGCAATCTTTGATTCTTTACATAATGACTGCATCTCCGCACGAAAGGTTTTGCCCAAGCGCATCGCATTTTCGGCAAGGTTTTCATCACGCACTACTTCGAGCGCCGAAATAGCAACGGATGCCGCTATCGGGTTCCCACCAAAGGTAGATCCATGCTGACCTGGCTTAATCACCTCCATGATGTCATTGCGCGACAAAACGGCAGATACAGGATAAACACCACCCGACAACGCTTTCCCCAAAATCAAAATATCGGGTTTTACCTCTTCATAATCGCAAGCCAGCAATTTACCGGTGCGTGCAATGCCCGTTTGAACCTCATCGGCAATAAACAGAACTTGGTGTTTTTGACACAAATCGAAACATTTCTTCAGGTAGCCATCGGCGGGGACATACGCTCCAGCTTCCCCTTGAATCGGCTCCACCAGAAAACCAGCAACGTTTTTATTTTCAACGAGTACTTTTTCCAGTGCATCGGCATCATTGTAAGGAATCACGATAAACCCGGGTGTAAAAGGCCCGTAATGATTGGATGCTTCAGGATCAACCGAAAAGGAGATAATGGTAGTGGTACGCCCATGAAAATTATTTTCACACACCACAATCTGAGCGGAATTGTCAGGCAACCCTTTCTTTTCATAAGACCATTTACGGCAAAGTTTAATAGCCGTTTCCACTGCTTCAGCGCCGGTATTCATGGGCAACACTTTGTCATAACCAAAGTAACGCGTTACAAACTCTTCATATCTTCCCAACTGACTGTTATAAAAGGCACGCGAAGTCAGTGTCAGCTTTTGGGCTTGTTCCATAAGCGTATGAATGATTTTAGGATGACAATGGCCTTGATTCACCGCTGAATAAGATGAAAGAAAATCATAATACTTTTTCCCGTTCACATCCCAGACAAATACGCCTTCTCCTTTTTCGAGTACCACAGGAAGCGGATGATAATTGTGCGCTCCGTACTTGTCTTCCAACTCCATCAAATTAGTGGAGGTAAGTTTTGAGTTTTCCATAAAAATATAGTTAAGCATCTAAAGCTCCCAAACGGGGCTTAAAAATCAGTTGTGATCAATTTCAATTCATTTCTATTGGAGAGATAGTTACAAAGAGCCTTTCAAAAGACTTCGGCAAGCATACATCGCGCGCTGCCACCCCCTACTCTTTCGATGGTTGGAATAGCTACAACGATGAAATCATTATACGATGATAAATGTTCAATCTGATCTTCATGTAACGAATCGTATGCCGTTTGTGACATGACTAGGAATCGCTTCCCGTCGCTATTTTCCACCTGCAACATATTGCCGGCAAAGTTATGCATTTGATCTTCCGAAATAACAATAATTTCCTTGTCAGTTTTCAGAAGAGAGTCCACTACGGCATTTCTTTCTTCTTCCTTATCGATCGAATCCAGACAAATCGCTGCATAGCGGTCGGCCACGCACATCATCACATTGGTATGGTAAATTGGCAACCGACCATCGCCTACAGATTGATTGGCTGTGAAGTGAACAGCACTGTATCCAAAGTCATGGCAAAACTGGAGTAATAATGATTTGTCGGTTCGTTCGGACAATGCCGCATATGCAATTTGGTTGACGCGATCCAATATCAAACTACCTGTTCCTTCCAAAAATAGCTGTTGCAGCTCAAAAGGAGAGTAATCCATCACACCGGTGATAAGATGTTTCTTATTTTCAATGACATGTAGAATAGAGTCTCTGCGTTCATTCCTGCGATTTTCGGCAAACATGGGATAAAGCACAACACGTCCGCCTTCATGAAACGAAACCCAATTATTGGGAAAAATGGAATCCGGTGTATGTGGCTCGATAGTATCCTTCACAACCAACACATCTAGTCCATTTGTTCGTAATTGCTTCACCATCGCATTAAATTCAGCAATCGCCAGTTCCTGTATAGCTGATTCGGGAACATACATTTTTTGTTGAAAATAATTATTGACGGCAGTTTGATAATTAAACCCGAAAGCCACAGGTTCAATCATCAAAAGAGTATCTGTTGTTTGTTTAAACATATCTATTTAATCAAATAGCATAAATCAACCTGATTGCAAGACAAAGTTGCATTTTAGTTAGTTTGGCAAGTTGCTTATACATCATTTCTCACTAAGGGGAATGTAGAACAACGAAGCAACCCACCCATTTTTGAAATTTCATAATATGGAACACGTTCCACGGTGATGCCCCATGCGTTTTCGAGGTGATCGTTCAATCGAGTGAAACGTTCTTCCGAAACCACAATGCTGGGCGAAATTGAAAAAACATTGGCATTCATATAATACATCTCCTCCTGCGTAATTTCAAAAACATTTTGTTTACCAAAGAGTTCCACCAGCATATAATAATCTTTTTCGTACAGAAAGCCGTCTTTATAGATAATAGCCTTGTCGTGCGATATAGGCATAAAGGCACAATCCAAATGCAACACCCCTAACCTTGGATTAGTATCATTTTTTTTAAGCTCCAGAGGGATCAGCGTTTTATTTGGACAAAGCTCTTTCAAAAAATTGAAAGCATACAAGTTTGTCCGCGCTGTTTTCAGCTGGGAATAATCCGTACCAAAGTAAGT
>JAJZHJ010000113.1 GCA_021804525.1 Bacteroidota bacterium
CCGTCATTGCCTGTGTGAAACAAGAAGCATCCTTTTGCAAACGTTACCGAAACGTGAAATGAAGAGATTCCCGTTTGACAATACCGGATAATTTCCTTCGTTTACGAACTTTCTGATTTTCTCTTTCTATTTCAAGAAGCGTCATTTTTGTTCAAGATTCAGTGATTTTAACTCAATGAGTTTTTTCATCCTTGCCGAAAGGTTCCAAATCATTGGATGAGTGCTTTTCAAAATAGCTTCATAACTCAACATTGTTGCCAATTTTCAGTCTCGTTGGCAAAAGAAAGTTTTATGGGATACTATTTAAGATGGATTCATTGTACTTCCTTCGCTATTTCTTCGTATCATATCCATTGGTTTACATGTGAATTTATTTAATTAAAGCATGAATAATTATTACTCAACATATAGATAACTTATACCAAAATACTATGGGATATCTATGGAATATCTATGAGTTAAGTAAGGGATATCTATGGGATGTCATATAATCATTTGCCTATATACTACGAATATACTACGAACCTAAGCTGAAGGTGGATATTGAACTATGTCAGCAAGAAATTTTATAACAAAGAGAAACACTTGGATTTTTCCAGACGGGATTTTTGTAAACGCTCCAGACGGAAACTCAATAGGAAAGAGTGTCCTTGAAAGTATAACGGGAGTGAGAGATGGGGAGATGCGACATTCAACTTTCCGATAATGGCCGGTAAACAGCCGAAGTGTGTTTTGCTACGTTAGCAATGAATGCATTGAATGAGCGAGGACAATTCAGAGGTTGTTAGTATAAGGTTCAATTTTGGTCGGCACAAAAAAAGCCGCCCCGGCCTATTATGGGTCGGAGCGGCTTTATGATGAAAAAGCTGAGTGGCTTATTTCGTTGCTGGAGCTGCAGCTGTCGGCTTTTCGATTCCAACTAATTGAATCGTGAAAATCAATGTTGAGAAAGGTTTGATAGCACCTCTGTCTTGGTCTTGATAAGCCAAATCTTGAGGAACATAAAGTGTCCATGTAGAACCAACAGGCATCATTTCTAATGCTTCTGTCCATCCTTTGATCACTTGATCAACTTGGAAAGTTACAGGAGCTTTGCCTTCGTTGCTGTCAAACACGGTACCATCGATCAATGTGCCTTTGTAGTTTACATTAACGCGGTCGGTAGCTTTAGGCATCGGTCCGTTGCCGGCTTTCACAATTTGGTATTGAAGGCCATCAGGTAAAGTTTTAACGCCTGGTTTTGTTTTGTTGTCAGCCAAGAACTTTTGACCGGCTGCCAAGTTGCCACCATATTGTTTTTTCATTTTTTCGCTTTGAAATTTTTGCATGGTTGTGCGGAAAAATGCTTCTGCTACTTCAGGCTTCATTTGAACGCCTTTAGCTTTCATAGCAGCAAACAAACCTGCTTTGATCAAATTAAGATTCATGGCAAGTGTGCTGTCACCAAGTAACCCTGATTTTGCTTGTTTTTTCAATGCAGCGCCAATGTTCAAACCGGTGGCATATTGAGCAAGATTTTTATCATCAGAACCCATTCCTTTTTCAAATCCTTTGATAAAGGCTTCTACAGCTTTTGATGAAGTGTCTCCTTGTAAGGAGTAAGCTTTCACTTGCGGGCCATTAAGAACTCCAAAGGCATAATTCAAACTGTCTAGTTGAGTTTTTAATGCAACAGTTTTTTGGTTTTGGCATGATGACATGATAAGGATCAAGGCCAAACCGACAGACATAAAGATACTGACTTTTTTCATTTTTTCTTTTTTTAGATTAAACACTATCCATAAATATACAGCTCGTTAGCTTCAAAATTAGAAATGCAAAGATAGTGATTTTTATCTATTCCATTGATTGGTAAATCTTTTTTATTGGCATTCTTATTTGTGGTTTATACGTTTTCGATGTTGTAAAAATAAACAGGTTGTTTTCTGCTTGTTACGCATAAATAGACAAATTATTGCTCGCGCTTTTTGCGGTTGGAAATAGCGCATTTTTTCATGTCTGACCGGAGGGCGTCAGATTATAAATTCATGAGAAACTCTGTCAGGTTCTGATCGTGCAATAGATTTAACTTTCTACGCAGCCTGTATCTCCCCATTTCCACACTTTTGCCCGAAACGTTGAGCAACCCTGATATTTCTTTTGTGCTGATGTTCATGCGGATGTAAGCGGCTAATTTGAGATCGCCAGTTGTAAGTCCAGGAAACCGGTTATTGAGCTTGACTAAATAGTTGTCGTACGTTTTATTGAAGCTCATTTCAAACATTTCCCACTCTTTTTCAGGGTTTCTGTTTTTTTCGACGATCATTTTTAATCCACGCAAGTGTGAAGTGCCTACTGCTTTGTCAGCAGCCAGTTTTTCAATTTCGGCATCCACTTTGTTGATAATGCGGCTTTTTTGCAGCATATGTTTTGTGATGCGTGAGAGTTCTTCATTTTGCTTCTCAACTTTTTCCTGCAATAGCTTAGTTTCAACAGCAGCTAACTCCCTTTCATGTTTTTCCGAAATGCGTTGGTGTTGTTTCTTGAGTTTCATTTGCAGATAGTTGTAGATTAGCCATGCAATGAGGGATAAAAAGAGGAGTAAAATAATGATCCCTATCCACCCTAAATACCATGGAGGCAAAACGGTGATGTGGATTAGTTGTGAATAAAAGGTTTCGTTAGTCCCTTTGATGGTTGCTTTGACCTGAAAGACATAGTCACCGGACGGAAGATTTGAAAGAGTGGCAATGTTGTTTTGCGAAGGAATGGAGTAGTTCGCGTTGCCTTCTTTTCCTACCAGACGATAACTGTATTCTATTTCACCGGTGCTTTCGTAGTCGGGTAGTGTAAATCGGACGTAAATCGTATTGGTGCTATGGGGAAATTCAATGTCGTGTGAAGCGTAATAATCTATAGGGTGAGGTAATTCTTTGGAGATCATCTTGTTTGAGAATTCTCCAATATCGCGGATATAAACCCTGGTTTGTTTGTTGGATGAAACGGCATAATCGGTATTGACAATGGAGAAGCTATTCGAAGTACACACCAGGTAGTTGTCATTATCTATTTTTTGAATGGATTCGTAATTACTAATAACCTGAGGATAGAGAGGCTCTAAGTGATTAGAAATTAAATAGGGTTTTGAAGAGTTATAATCGCGAATGCAGAAAAATTGATTATTAGCAAAACACCACATGTCATTGTCTGATATTTGAAGCCTGTAAAGAGCAACATGGCGAGGTAGTAGACGGTTTACCGCCTGCATGGGTTCAAAATGATTTTGCGTGTAGTCAAAACGCATAATTCCATTTGCATCTAATAGAAAGAGGTCATCTTTATAAGAAAAGATACCCTTTGCTGTTTCATTGTGAAGGCCCAAACTTTCTAACCGATTGCTGGAATAGATCACGTGATCGAATGAAGCATCAAATTGTATGCGGTAAAATCCGTTGGCATTATTTCCGATGAAAAGGTCATTTTGTTTGTCTTTGGCTATGTAAGCACCATTGTATGGATAGATTGGTTCTTGTTGCACATTGAAGTTTGTTCCTGAGATTTTCAATTTACACAAACCGTCATAGGAGAGCAACATCACGGTGTGATCGTCCATTTCTAACATTTGTGAAATACCACTTCCGGTATAAACAAAGCGTCCCTGATTCCCATTGACCACATACAATCCTTTGTTTTGGGCACAAAGTAGCAGATTTCCTACTTTTAAAAGCGCCCAAACCTGGCCTTGAGTGTTTGGCATATTATTGAACATAATCTCATGTTCAGGATGATTGAAATCGTCCAAATTGCAGTATACCAACCCCTGATTAGTGGCGAAAAAGAGTTTGTTATTATATTCTTCTACCTGATAGACAGAACCTAATTTGCCTTTTGGATCAGGGAATGTTCGGATCGGGCTATTGAGCTGAATATGTTCTATGCCACGATCGAGACCTAACCAAAGATTATTGCTGTGATCGAGAAATATACTCAATACAGTATTATTAGGCAATCCTTTTGATTTGTCGATGTTTGAAAGGATTTGTCCACTGTGATCGGTAATGAGAATCCCATCCAGTATAGTTCCAAATACATATCGACCGTCAGGAAGCATGGTCACGCTGAATATCTGGTTTTTAATTAAGAAATCGTTGCAAGGCCAATGATTTTTCTCTACTTTTCCATTGACAAGTTGATAAAGACCTTTGTCTATAGTAGCAATTAAAATGTTTTTGTTGTTGAGAGGCTCCATCCCATAAACACAATCACCGTTAAGAACTTCCCCTCCGGGTATTGTGGTTAATTGCCCATTATTTAGTTCCATTAATCCCAGCACTTTGTCTTGAACAAAAAAACGATTGTTTGATGTAAATGCAAACTGAAAGCGATAGGGAGCTTTAATGATTATAATTCGATTGGTTGCAGGTGTATATTGATAGATATTCTGGAAACTGTGAAAATAAATATTTCCATGATAGGGAATGATTTTCCAGATATCTTCATCGCTGAATGGGAGGTTACGTCCTTTTGACAGAGAAGTGTAAAAAAGTTTTCGGGTGTATGGATTCTCCGACCAGAATCCAAACTCATTTTGCATTCCTACATAGATGCGTTGGTCGGCAGTGATCGCAACACTTCTCACCAAAGACGAATTACCGGGTACGTTGTAAAGTGTCCATTCGCTCCCATCATATTCCAATAATCCACTTGAGTTGGCAAAATAGAGGTACCCTTTCTTGTTTTGGGCAATTGCCCATGTTTGATTGGCAGCATTGTACACTGTTTTGTCAAAATAAGTGAGTTTAGGGATACATTCGCTAACGATTTGCGAGATGTTGGCTTGTGCAGTGATACATGAGAGGGTGAAGGACAGTAGCAAAAGATGAGAGATAAAACGTTTCATGGTAAATAAAATGTTAAAATGGTTTGATAGCAACCTAAGAACGCTCCAAAGATACCTTTTTTCAGGACATGATAAAAAAATACGTAATACTTTTTTTTAATAATATGTATATCAATACATTGAAATATGATTTGTAGAGGTTTAATATAGGTAATTTTGGGGGCAAATAGAGGTTTTGTAGAACTATGTCATTTGACAATAAGAAAAGAATACATTTATCTTTGTCGCATCAATTTTTGTATCCTTAATTCTGAGTTCTCTTTATCATGAAACGACACGCAATTTTCAATGCTGCTGTTTCGATTCAAAGGTAATGTTCTTTTTATAAAAAAACGGTCAGCATGAAAAAACTACTCTTTTCCCTTACTCATCTTTTGGCAGCCTGCCCGAACGATAAAAACAGAGATGGTTTGGATCCCAAAAATTCAAAAAGAAACAGACAGGTTCATAATGATTGCAGCCCGAGATTTGGTGTTTGTCAATCTTTATGGACAATGAGTATTTGTACGTGGTCAATTCAGGATATGGATTGATCATTCCTAACGACGTGTGCTATGTGAGCTTTTGATAGATATGTTTAACCGCCAAACTCGATTGGAAATTAGAAAAAAGAGGGAGGCATAAAAATGGAACTATGAAGAAA
>JAJZHJ010000114.1 GCA_021804525.1 Bacteroidota bacterium
ATAATCTATTATGTATAATTGCCCGGTACATGAGCAATAGACTCAATGACCAAAAAAACAGCAAGGGTACGTCCGGAGTGCTATTGATGCATAACACTGTGATCATGGGTGTGGCGGCAATTAGCAAAAAAGCTTTGCGCAAGGGTTCACCTTGAAGCAATTCACGCAAAAAGAGATAGAAGAAATAAAGTGTAAATGAGGTAATGATAAAATCGGCAAGATGTAGGGTTAAGGCGCTTTTACCTAAGATGAGACTGAAAAACTTCAACATATAGGCAATCATGGGAGGATGATCGAAGTAGGAAAGCGCTAAATGGTCGCTATAATAAAAATAGTATGCATCTTGTGGCATCAAGCCCATCAGCGACGCAAGGAGAAGCCGTAGTAATGAGAAAAGGAGAATAACTCCGATAAATTCATTTTTCTTCATTCGAATGAGGTTGTTTTGATTGATAGTAGAATTGAATGAGGCAAAGATACTCAAAATTTATTTTTGATTTATTCGACATGATGAGTTCAAAACGATGACTAAAAAAACACCTCCGCATTGCCAAAGTACGGAGGTGTTCATGGGTGTCTAATTAAAAAACGAACCGTTTTTCATTCCCATTTTTAATTCACTGCCAAAACAAGCTGCATAAGTATTTCACAAAGGATTTTTTTTGTCACAGCTTTAATTTCTAATATTAAACAGACATGCTATTCGAGGTGTATTGCACAAGCTAATACTTAGTTGAAAGGTATTGTAGTTGAAAAACATTACCCATTAAGTTCAGTAGCAAACTGAAATCTCACGATGAATCAACAACGCAAATTGCTGAAAATCGGTAAGATAAAAATTCAAAATTGAGAGGGTGTTTATACTAAAGAACTGGCCAATTAGGCCATTGTCGGAGGAGCGCGGAGAGAATCAATTGACTTTGAATGTTGATGATAAGTTTCAAAGCAATATGTGGTTTGAATTTTAGCAACAAGGGTCAAAATTGAGAAGTGATACGTTGTTGGAAAGTATCCTAAAGTATGAAATTGAGGAAGTGGATAAATAGCTAAAATATGCGTTGTGCTAGTCTTTTTGTGTGTAGGGAGCGGCGTCTTTGTTTTTTGAGGATGGAATTGACTTTTTATAATGGTTGGTTTAGACTTAGTCTTAATCTTAGACGCCAAATGATAGTGATGCGCGGAGCGTTCTCCATAGGAAACTTGTGAAAAACCCAATGCAAAAGCATACAACCCAATGATGAGTAGTAATTTAAATAAGGGTTCTATGTGTCGGTTATGTTTCACAAATCACTATTTTAGCGACAAAGATAACACTTCTCGCTTAAACAAGACAAGGTCGCATGTTGCAAGTGCTTTTATTTTTGAAATAATAAGTCCATGAATCGTGATTTAATGAATATCGACATTTGAAACAGCTCATCATTTTGGCGATTTTTTATGGTAAAAAAATGTGACGTGACTCGTCCGATTTTTATTACTTTTGCACTACAAACTTTTTTACACGTGGTTGTGGTTTAATTGTAATATATGAATGATCGTTTTCTCTCTACACAATTTCAAGATGAATTGCTCCTTTCTTATCATTTCATATTGAGTATCAATCAACCAATGTGGTCTTGGTGCATTGTGGAAAGGCAGACACACACTGTGGTTGCAGGAAATCGAGGTATTTATCATTCTTTTACTGATATTGAAACAGAATTGAATCAATGGAAATTAAGCGCTTTTGGACAGACGAGTATTCTGTTTTATTCGGAAGATAACCTGCTTGTGCCGACTTCCTTTTACGATCAAAACGGAAAGCAGGCGTTGCTTCAATTTTGTACTGATATATCACAGAGTTCTTTTATTGAAACGAATGAAATTGTTGCAACTGAAATGATGAATCTCTTTTCAATTCCAGAAGAATTGCATGCATTGAAAAACCGAATATTGCCTTATGCTACACAATATCATGTGTCCACGTCTTTCATTTTGGCCGCTCATCAGCTATCCCATCAATCGTTTCATCCCATAATATTAATTGAAATCTATCAGGAAGCGATATTTCTAATTATTGCTGATGGTGGAAAAGTCTTGTTTTCAAATTATTTTAAGTCCATAACCCAAGAAGATATGCTTTATTGGATAGTTCGTTTGGTAGAGCAGTTAGAGTTAGATGGTTCTAAAATGACACTTTATGTGAATGGCAGTAAACCTCTTGTAACCGAGAGAATGACATTTCTAACGTCTTATTTTAGTAACGTACAGTCTTTGCCTTTGCCTTCGCATTTATCATTAGCCAAAGATGCACCGGAAGATTATTTCCAACCTTTTATTGACTCGTTTTATATATTGTTATGCGAATAATTAGTGGTATTTTCAAAGGTCGACGATTTACACCTCCAACCAATATTACAGCACGTCCGACAACCGATTTCGCCAAGGAATCACTTTTTAATGTTCTCAACAACCGTTTTGATTGGTCGTCAATATCTGCACTCGACTTGTTTGCTGGAACAGGAAGCATCAGTTACGAATTTGTTTCCCGTGGCGTAAAAAACGTGGTTGCTGTTGAAATGAGTGAACGTCATCTAAGTTTCATTCATCAAACCATAAATGAATTAGGTTTAAAAAATATGCTACATCCTATGAGAATGGACGTTTTTCGATATGTCAAAGGTTCTCATCATTCTAAATTTGACATTGTATTTGCTGATCCTCCTTATGCTATGAACGAACTACCAACCTTACCCGATTTAATTTTTCAATATCAGCTATTGAAAGAGGAAGGTTTGTTTATTTTGGAACATTCTGCAAAACATGATTTTGGAAAACATCCAAACTTTGTGGAAACACGTTCTTATGGTAATGTCCATTTTAGCTTCTTTCAGGTGAATGTTTGACCAGTAGTTTTACTAAATCTATTCTGGTTTGTTCCATTTTCAGAATTCGAAACTCAAAAATACCTACTTGGATTATTTCGTTTGCTTTAGGTAAATGTTGATGATAATTTAAAATCAGGCCGGCAAGAGTGATGTAATTATCTGATTCTGGTAATCCGAGGTGAAATTGATGGTTGATAGCTTCAATCTCCATGCGAGCAGAAAGCAAATATGTGTATGCGTCAATCTGTTTTACAACTAAAGCATTTTTGTCGTGCTCATCTTCTATTTCTCCAAAAATTTCTTCTAAAATATCTTCCATCGTGACAATGCCTGCTGTTCCACCAAACTCATCAACAACAACAGCTAAACTCTTATGTAATTGATTTAACATTTTCATCAATCGATGCGCGGGCATAGTCTCAGGAACAATAGGAACGCTATTGATATAATTTTTCCATGTGTCAGGGTGACGCAACATTTCCGATGAATGAATATACCCAACGATATTATCAATGTCATGTTGATATAAGATAATTTTGGAATGACCTGTTTCTATAAAGAGTTCCTTTAAGTGATCGGTTGTTGTCGTTTGTAGATTTACTGCCACTAATTCAGTACGTGGAACGATACAATCGCGTAACTTTACAGAAGAGAAATCAAGTGCATTTTGTAAAATTTCCACTTCTGTGTTGACAATATCCTCTTTTTCTGCTTTTTGACTAATACTTTCCTGAATCAAATAATCAAAATCAACACGTGAAAATGAGATGTCACTCTTTGGGTTGAGCGATACATGAAACAGCTTGAAAATAATCAAATACAATTGAATAAATATCCACACGATGGGATAAAAAAGGAGATAAAACAGACTAAATAACGGAGCTAAGTAGTGTAAAAATAAATTAGGATTAGATCGACAAATGACTTTTGGCAAGTATTCGCCGAAAAGCAATAGCAGGGTAGCAACAAGTAGTGTTTGGATGATATTAATTAGAAGTTCATTATTTGTAAAAGTCATTAAAGGTGTAGATATTTCAGCTATTTTACTGGTAAAAATAACTATAGCTATCGTATTTCCCACCAAAGTAGTAACAATGAATTCTTCCTGATGACGAAAGAAAAATGTCAGAAGTACGGAAGAAACCTTGTTTTTGTCTTTCTCTAACTCAAATCGTAATTGATTGGAAGAGATAAACGCAATTTCCATTCCTGAGAAGAATGCAGCAAATAGAAATGCGACAAAAATCAGTATATAAAGCCACATGATCAATGACTATTTGGGAGGTGGAGGTGTTGGATTAACAGGAATAATTCCCTCCGGGTTAAGAATCGTATATTTTGTAAGCGCTTGATTTGAATTAAAGCCGACACCAATTATGATTTTTACATGCTGAGTCACACGAATCAATGAATCGGAATAGATACGTTGGTCGCGTTGATTCCAGAACAGTTGTGGCGTTTCAAAGGTTTCTCCTTGTAAATTCATCGCTTTTACTTTCCCGTCTAATTCCCAAAGCTGTTTTCCTTGAAAATAACGGGCACTGTCACATCGAATTGATCCGTCGACATGATAGCTTTCGTCAAAACGTTGCAAGAATATCCCTTTCGGAAAATACCAATATGGCTCTGCTACACGATCATATATGTACCACATTGGTGTTGTAATGCGATAACGTGTTATGCCAGAATCCGAAATTAACGTTGTCACCTGTGTTGCAATCATACTTGGTAACTTAGCACGATCGATTGAAATGGTAACTGTAGCAGGATGTATATCAGAACAAGCAACCATAAAGCACAAAACAACCACCACAAGGGCAGTTGTTATGCTTTTTTTTTGGAACAAGAGAGACTTAAACAGATGTTTTTGTTGTGAATGAAATCTCATCAAGTCATTATAATTTACGTTTGAAGAACCAGAACTCGTCCAATGTTAAATCAAGTGAGAATCGAAAATAATTCTCCCGCAAGGTAGTGTTACTCGATTTTCCGATAATGCCATATTCAAAAGTCGTGTTAATCAACGACCGTGATGTTTTAAGCGGGAATCCAAAGCCACAAGATAAGCTCATCATATTCGGGGAATATCCATTCACACTGATATAGGAAGATGAATAATTGGCACCAAGTCTAAATCGCATACGTTGCCAATATGCTTGGCCATAAGGATTTGCAATATATTCTCCACCTAACGAAAATTTCATTCGATTTTTAAGTGTATCGATTTGTCCAAAATATTTCGATTTTGCCCATTGTTGAACCAAGAGGTCAGCTCCTACGGTAATACGATTGTCAAAAATATATGAAGCTCCAAAGCCAAATTGAGTAGGTGTTTCAAAATAGGAAGAACTTTGAATATTATTGACAGATACTGTATCTATTCCGTATGTGTTCATTGAATAATGACCATGAAGGCCAACTTTGGGTTCAAACATAGCTCCCAAAGTTAATTCATCATTTTTATTCAGATTAGTAGTATATTGAAGTCCATACCGCAAACTTAAGGTGCTTACATGTAAATTAAGTGTTTGTACTGTGGAAGCGAAGGTATGGCTTGCATCTGAAGAATCAGCTATCGATAAAGATTTGTAATAGTTGTTGCTCCCAAAAAGATAGCTAGCATTAACACCGACTGCAAAATGTTGT
>JAJZHJ010000115.1 GCA_021804525.1 Bacteroidota bacterium
TCAAAAAATTAGCCGTAACTTTTATGGAAAATGTCTTGATCTTTTTTCATTATGATTTAAGTCTTAGTTTTATAAGACTTAAGTTTAAAATAAATATGATATAAGTTTTAGTACAGTTAGACTTATATCTAAAGTAAAAAACATACTGTACTTTTTCATAAAATCACTTGACAATTTTCAATGATAGAAGAGAAAAATTGAAAAGAACTTTGAAGTTATTGTAGAAGAAAATGATATAATAAACTGTAGAACAAAACATAGTATTAATTACAAGCAAAAAGCGTTCCCATGCACGAAGCACAGAAACGCTTTAAATCAACATGAAACAAATGAATAATGCCTACAACGATTTAACGACTGATAAAGCTGCCTCATAATTGGGTTCCGTCGTCACCTCATGAACATATTCTACAAAACGTACCACATTGTGTTTGTCCAGTACAACAGTTCCTCGTGCTAAAAGACGTAATGGTTCAATCAAAAAACCATATTTCAAACCAAAATCAGCCAATCGATGATCAGAGAGCGTAACGACCTTATCAAGTCCCTCAGCTGCACAAAAACGACCTTGTGCAAAAGGTAAATCCATGGAAATAGACAAAATAACAACATCGTCGCTAAGCGATGAAGCTGCTTCATTAAACTTTCTGTTTTGAGTTGCACATACTGAGGTATCTATGCTGGGATAAATTGCAAGAATCTTAACTTTTCCGTCATAATCACTCAAATGTTTTTCGCTCAAATCTTTAGCTACTAGCGAAAATTCAGGAGCCTGATCTCCTACTTTTATTTCATTCCCACTAAGCGGTGTGGGATTACCTCCAAATAATACTGTTGCCATACGTTTGTTTTCAAAAATGAGTTATTGTTTTTACTTTCAATTACAAAGATACATTGAGAACAAGCCAAAAGCAAGTTCTTTTGAAAAATAGTAACAAGAAAGCTTGTTTCTGCCTGAAACTATTGTCAGAAGCGGAAAAAAGTAGTATTTTTGCACCACAAATGAGCGGGGTGTAGCTCAGCCCGGTTTAGAGTACGCGTCTGGGGGGCGTGTGGTCGCAAGTTCGAATCTTGTCACCCCGACAATAACAAATACCGTCTCACTGGGGCGGTATTTTTATCTTTAATATAACGAGAGGCATTAGCTCAGCTGGTTTAGAGCGCTTGCTTGACAGGCAAGAGGTCACTGGTTCGAATCCAGTATGTCTCACTATAAAAGCCACTTACAAATAAACTGTAGTGGCTTTTGTATTTGTTTGGTTTCAAATGAATTTGATAAAAGCGCTGTAAAGTAATGCTTAAAAAATTGATGAAGGAAATGAAAGCAAAGACGAAACAGCGCTTTTTTAGCAAGCATAGATGACGAAACAATAAGAAGAATTGTAGTAACCTACGCAAATACTACTCTTTTTCCCATCCAACCAAATTATTTAATGGTTTGTCGAAATAAAACTTGTACGTCATTATTTGATTGGATCCTTGTGCGTTGTTAGCCGAAAAGGTATGACTCATTTGCCATCCGGAGAATGTACTTTTAAAAGCTTTAGCATAAAGGGAAGCTTGATTTGTAATTAATACAGCAGAATCAGCATATGCATCAACTAACTTTTTGATTGCTTTCGTTTGTTTTAAAGTTTTGGCAGAAATGGCAAGTTGTGTTTGTTGGGCTGAAAATGCTTGATAAGCTGCTACTTTCCGCATCAATCCAACATAGGTTGAATCTTTTTGATAGGTTGTAAACAACGAATCTAAACTACCAAAACTGATTGATTTGTAGCTTTTGTAATCTGTCACAATGTTTTTCATTTGCAATTTGATCAGTTTCTGCGCAGCATGTTCATTGCTTCCGCAGGCTGTTATCAACAGGGTGGCAATAAAAAAATAAATCACCTTTTTCATAGGAATGTACATTAAAATGATTTTGTATACTGAATTATCAAAATATTTTGTCACAAAGATACAGCATCTTTATGACTATTTGTTCTACAAAGTGAATTTTCATACGTGAATAATTTGTTTTTTAATGTCGTATGGAACTCACATGTCAACTATTCTCATACTCTTGCATGTAAATAATTTACATGCTCGTTTTATAAGGAAAATCTATAGCTAAAAATGTTGTTTTATTTTCTTATACAATCTCCTTTACAATCGTTGCATAGTCTGTTTGACCATTTTGGATTTCCAAATTGTAAAATCACCGGTAATAATATGATTTCGTGCTTCTTTTACCAACCACAAATAAAATGCTAAATTGTGAATGGAAGCTATCTGCATGGCTAAGAACTCTTTGCTGACAAATAAATGTCGCACATACGCTTTTGAATAAAATGTATCCACGTAAGAAGTTCCTTCAGAATCTAAGGGTGAAAAATCCGCTTTCCATTTTTCGTTTTTCATATTTAGTATTCCATTTGCTGTGAATATCATACCATTACGCCCATTACGAGTAGGCATAACACAGTCGAACATGTCGACACCACGCTCAATACCTTCTAAAATATTTGCCGGTGTACCAACTCCCATCAAATAGCGCGGACGATTTTTCGGCAAAATATCATTGACCACCTCAATCATTTCATACATTTTTTCTGTAGGTTCCCCTACTGCTAAACCACCTATTGCATTGCCTTCTTGCTGCTGATTGGCAATAAATTCTGCCGATTGTTTACGTAAATCTGCATACACACAACCTTGAACAATAGGGAAAAAAGATTGAGAATGGCCATATTTCGGAGTGGTTTCTGAAAATCTTCGCAATCCTCTTTCCAACCAACGGTGCGTTAACTCCATCGATTGTTGGGCATAGGTGAAGTCGGCAGTACCAGGCGTGCATTCGTCAAATGCCATCATTATATCGGCTCCAATGATTCGTTGTATATCTACTACTTTCTCGGGCGTAAACAAATGTTTAGAACCATCAATATGCGAACGGAAATGAGCACCATCTTCCTTTAATTTACGATTTTCAGACAAAGAAAACACCTGATAACCTCCACTATCAGTTAAAATAGGCTTTGACCAACCATTGAAACGATGCAAACCACCAGCCTGTTCAATTACGTCTAATCCTGGACGCAGATACAAATGATACGTATTACCTAAAATAATTTGTGCATGAATATCGTCGGTTAATTCACGTTGATGAACTGCTTTCACAGAACCTACGGTACCAACCGGCATAAAAATTGGCGTTTCAATGATACCATGATCGGTAGTAATCAAGCCAGCACGAGCATTTGTTTTAGTGTCGATATGTTGTAATTCAAATTGCATAAGAACAGATCAAAATTATTTTGAGAGTTGAAAACCAATCCACCCATTATCGATTAATGAATCAGTGTAGTTGGTCAATGTAACTTGCTCTATAGTATTAATTTTCACTTTATCATAGGGTGCAGATACATGAATATAATTTTCAGTAAAACCGGTCATAAAAGAACCTTTGTGAGCTGCTTCCCACAACACAGAACCAGATTGATTGCTATGTTGTAGATAAAAATCTTTCAGTTTCTGATCAGAAAGAATATGCAGTCGTTCGCTTCGTTGCTTGCGTTCGCCAGACGATACATGATATTTAATTTCTAATGCTTTGGTATTTAGGCGTTCTGAATAGGTAAAAACGTGAAGTTGAGAAATCGGAAGTCTCTGAATGAATTGATAAGCATCCTCGAAATCAGCAACAGTCTCTCCATGCATGCCAACAATAACATCCACACCAATAAAGGCATTTGGAAGCAGTTGTTTGATATTCAATACTTTTTCTTCAAATAATTCTCGTTGATAGCGCCGTCGCATCAAAGCCAGCATGTTGTTACTACCCGATTGCAACGGGATATGAAAATGAGGAGCAAATCGTTTTGAATTAGCCACGAAATCAATTATTTCATTTGTCAAAAGATTAGGCTCAATGCTCCCAATCCGATATCGAACAATCCCTTCCACGTTGTCTAATGAACGAACTAAATCGAAAAAAGATTCATTGGTTGATTTTCCAAAATCTCCAATATTGACACCTGTAAGCACAATTTCTTTGGCGCCTTCAGCAACAGCTTGTTGCGCAAGAGTCACTACATTGAGAATCTTATCATTGCGGCTTTTACCTCGAGCCAATGGGATAGTGCAATAACTACATTGATAATCACAACCATCTTGAACTTTCAAGAAAAACCGGGTGCGATCTTCATGTGACAGAGAAGGAGAAAACATATCAATATCCTTGCTATTTACATACTGAATCTCTGCTTCAGATTTTTTCTCTAAAGAATTTAGATGCTGAAGTATATCGAATTTTTCATTAGCACCCAACACTAAATCTACGCCTTCCAGCGAGCTTACTTCTTCAGGTTTCAGCTGTGCATAACAGCCAGTCACTACTATAAATGCGGTAGGATGCTGTCGGATAAGGCGGTGAATAGCTTGTCGTGATTTTTTATCCGCTAAATCAGTAACAGTACACGTATTAATGACACACACATCTGCTTTTTCACCAGCTTTTACCTTGTGAAAACCAGCTTCAACCAATTGACGGCCAATGGTAGAAGTTTCTGCAAAGTTGAGACGGCATCCCAATGTATAGAGCGCCATTTTTTTGTCTTCAAACTGGGAAATATCAATCATATAATTAATTATCTGAGTTTATTAGAATTTTCTCTACCAGGAGGTCTCTTTGTCAATGATGATATCATTAAAAAATGTTTGCCATATTTCGATCATTTGTAACCATCTTTCCACCAGGCGTGTAAAGAAAATTCAATGTTTCTTTGTAAACAGATTCGACTTCGCCTCTCGCAACTTTAAGCGTACTGTTAATCATTCGATTTTGTTCTGTAAATGGCTCTGAAAGAATGGCAAATGCTGTAGGCAGCCATCGTTCGGGAAACATACCTGCATGAACTCCTCCACTTCTGAATTTATTAATATCATGCAAAATACATTGAATCGCCTCCTTTTTACCTTCAATGGTAGATATCTCGTGTTTCACGTGGCGCTTAAGGGAATCGCGATTGGGAACTATCAATGCTACAGTATAAGCTTTTTGATTGTTGTGTAAAAACAGTTGATCGATATGATGCGAGTTGGACACCAGAGCTTCTTCGATGCCTTCGGGACTATATTTTTCGCCGTCGTTGCCAATTAAAAGACTTTTAAATCGCCCTAACACATACAAATAGCCAGTTTGGTTCATGTAACCCATATCACCTGTATGTAACCAACCATCACGTAATACATCATGTGTTGAACCAGGATTTTTCCAATAACCGGCCATCACATTTTCACCACGCACCATGATTTCGCCGACTTCACCTAACGAAAGTTCGCTGCCTTGGCTGTCAATGATCTTCAAATTCAATGGACTCACTAATTTCCCTGAAGAACCTAAAAGATGATTGATTGGGCCATTGGATGAGATTACAGGCGTTGCTTCAGACAGTCCGTAACCTTGAAACATTGGAATTCCAAGAGCAAAAAAGAATTGCTGCAATTCCACATCCAAC
>JAJZHJ010000116.1 GCA_021804525.1 Bacteroidota bacterium
TCTACTTTAAAAGAGATATTCTCCTACTTCAAGCTGGAAATCATACTGACTCACGCAGGTCGCGACTATACCATTTTGGGGAAGAAAATCGTTGACTAACATAGATTTGTTTGTCATTACAAACACTAACCGCTAGACTCATCACACAAAAAACAACCACATCATGACAACAAAACATTTTCTGATTATCATTCTATGCACCCTGTTTAGCGTTGGTAATGCACAAAACAAATTAGTGCCTTTTAACAGTAAGTATATTTCCTATGAAGGCAGAATTCTCGATCGGCCAAATGCTGCTGAACTTTCGTGGCCGGGCACCACGGTGAGTATTCAGTTCAAAGGTAAAAGCATTTCTGCACTGATGCAGGACTTAGATACAGCTAACTACTACAATGTGATTGTTGACGGAAAAGTTACTTTGAAAATTCATACAGATACCACCAAACAAAGCTATGTACTGGCTTCCGGACTGAAGTATGGCACACACTCCATTCAACTATTCAAACGCACGGAATGGGATAAAGGCAAAACGTTATTCTATGGCTTTGAAACTTCAGGAGATACTCATTTATTGCCGCCACCTACTCCTGATAAACGTAAAATAGAATTCTATGGTAACTCCATTACCTGTGGCTATGCCGACGAAGATCCTCATGGTAACAATTCACCCATCGGGTATTTTGAAAACAATTATCGTTCGTACGCTGCCATCACAGCACGGCATTTTCATGCACAATACAGTTGCATTTCCAAAAGTGGTATCGGCATAATGGTCAGTTGGTTTCCACTCATCATGCCCGAAATGTATAATCGCTTAGACCCGACGGACTCTACCAGCAAATGGAATTTCGCCAATTATACGCCTGATGTGGTGGTCATTAATCTCTTTCAAAACGATTCATGGATTGTAAACATGCCAAACAATCCACAATTCAAGTATCGCTTTGGCACCAAAAAGCCCGACGCTGCCTATATTGTTGCATCTTATAAGAACTTCGTCGCATCCATACGAAGCAAATACCCTCACGCATCCATTATTTGTGTGCTGGGCAACATGGATGCCACCAAAGCAGGATCACCATGGCCCGGTTACGTGGAACAAGCCGTTAAGCAATTGAATGACCGTAAAATATACACTCACTTCTTTCCATATAAAAACACCGGAGGTCATCCGAGCATTGCCGAACAAAAAGCAATGGCAACAAGTCTGATTGCATTTATCGAAAAACACATTCAATGGTAGACTAACAATCATGGGTCTTAA
This sequence comes from Bacteroidota bacterium, assembly GCA_021804525.1. Classification (GTDB taxonomy): domain Bacteria; phylum Bacteroidota; class Bacteroidia; order Bacteroidales; family Paludibacteraceae; genus Microbacter. Next base: position 1,265 of record JAJZHJ010000116.1, read on the forward strand.
GAAAACCAATGCAGCCCGGTTGCTCGACAAACTGAAAATCAACTATGAACTGATAGCTTATCAGGTTGATGAAGACGACCTCGGCGCGATACATGTCGCACAACTTACGGGAATACCTGTTGAGCAACTCTTTAAGACCATCGTGTTGCGCGGTGATAAAACAGGACTCTTCGTGTGTATTGTTCCGGGAGACCAAGAGGTCAATCTAAAACAGGCAGCCTCGCTATCAAACAATAAAAAAGCAGAACCTGTCAGTGTAAAAGAACTTTTACCACTGACAGGATACATTCGCGGAGGATGCTCGCCAATCGGGATGAAGAAGCCCTACCCTACTTTTCTGCACACCAGTGCGTTGAATTTTCCATTAATCTATATCAGTGCCGGAGAGCGGGGTTTGCAACTCAGGCTTTCTCCCAATGATTTACAGCGGGCTATTCAACTAACAGTGGCATCGCTCGTGTGAACTTGCATAAAACGTTTGATTATCTTGCTGCCAAAGCACAAGGCAATTTTGCCTGTACCCGCTTCCCTGTGAGAGGTTGCACGGCATCCACATAGAGAACATAAACACCCACATTGGCTACTTTACCACTGTCGGTGAGGCCATTCCAGGACATTAAGCCTTGAGAACCAAGCAATGCATTGTTGGCAAGTTGTTTTATACGCCGCCCAATGGCATCATAAACTGTTATTGTAGCAGAATATCCAACATCGGGCATGGAGTAATGCAACCATAACAAATCGTCCAATCCGTCATTGTCGGGAGTAAAAAAATCCTTTTCTGTCCAAAAATATTTTGGAGGAATAACCGTTGATGCAAAATCTTTATATTGGGAATTACAATATCCCGGCGTAGCATAACCAACATCAGAACTTGCTGAATGCCAATTAACAAGCGAATTACTATCACCATCAGGTGAGATACGCTCAAACGACACACCGGTTGGATCCTGTATCATCGGGTCGTGTTGCGACTCGTTGTATCCCACAGAGTCAATGACCACCCCTGCCCGATTGATAAGCTCTACATTACCGGCAACGTTAGGCAGCGAGGGACAGTTTTCTATTTCCAAAAAAGCTGCCGAATCGGGACATGAATATACGTTGCTAATTCCTGATTTTGAAGTCGTCAACGCCACATATTTCTCGGGAAACAGTTGATAACCCAAATTAGAAATAGGATAACCTACATCGTAACCACCCGAAGATTTGACCCGATTAAGCCACAAAGTGCCTAAATCAATGATTTTCTGAGAACGATTGTACAGCTCTACAAATGAAACACCCGAAGGTTTTGGATGCGACAAAATTTCATTGATCACCACATCTCCGCGTTGGCATGAATCAGGCAATCCAAAGCGTATGGTTTGCGACAAATCATGTTGGCTCAAATCACGCAAATGATTCACGGTAAGTGCATAAATCATTCCATGCAAGATATTCCCCGAGATCAACAAACGTACCCATTGCCCTTTAGGAAAATCCGTTTGCAATACCGTCGCCGACAATCCATCGGAAAGAACATAAGACGAAGTCTGACTCAAACCGGATAGTAACATCGCCTTGTTGAATGAAAGCGTCAATGTATCCGGCTTTGTCATTGATACCGATACGATGGCAGGAGCAAGCACATCGGGGCAAACACCTGCAACAGAGTTTGCTTTGTCGGGAGTGCCTCCTGATATATCTTTTGAAGCTACCCAATTATGCACATCATCGCTTGCATTTGAAGGATCTACACACTCAAGCGCCCAGCCACCGCTTTGTTTGAAATCGTCTCTATACCAGGTGTCGGAATAATTCACAAAAGCCATTAACGAATCCTGATCGTTTGACAGCGACAGCATCTGACCACTTTTTGCCATAGATGGAAAACTACTCATCGCTACAACATGTCCATATACAGAAAGCACGGAGGCTGTAGCCGGATCACACAAAAGCACAAATCCATGAGGATTCAATTGACCATCCGTAATCGTAAAGGGTTTCGATCCATAGGTTAATGTCCAATTCTTGAGTTGAATGGGAAAATCTCGTCGATTATACAATTCGATATACTGCGCCTGAGGCAATCCAACCGTAGGAGTCGGATTGACCATCAACTCATTGAACACCACATCGCCAAACGACGTGGAGAAAATGCCAAATGGCAAAGAAGCTGTCGGCATCAAATTGCCTGACAAATCTTTTACCTGCGAAAGTTGTAAAGCGAAGGATTGACGAATCGGAATTGGCTTCGGAAAGGTAATCAGCAAATGATTGCCGGTAAGCGTAGATTGAAAACTACCCAAAGAAGGAGTAAATAATAAATTTGTATCCGACAGCACCACAGGTTCTGAAAAAAGCACCTCAAACTGATTGTTGCCGATAAGCCGGCAAGAAGCTATGGCAGGAGGAATACGATCGACAAAAGGGTTGCCGGTCACCACAAAATCATCAAAAAAGTATTTGGTGCTATTGGTCGAAGAGTAATTGCAAAACATTCCTGAATAGGAACTCTGAATAAATGTGCTGTCCATGACAGAACCTTCCAACACGAAATCCGATTCTGAGGGTAATTTTGAATAAAGCGACCAATGTCCAAGACTATCACGAGTCACCTTAATGGTAATTTCGGTTGAGCTTCCGGTTGTCGGCAAACGTTGAGTAATGCCACTCACCAATTTTGTTTTGGTAGTTCCTTGTTGTCGATAGAGCGCAACTTCTTTATTCGTATTACCGATCATTACGAAATAACCATTCAACGGAACAGATAAATCAGCACTATCGGAAACCAAATAAAATTTGACATAATTGGCGCTTGTCAAAAGCAAACCTGCTTTCATGTAAAATTGCCACGAAGCATCATTAATGGCTTGAGAAGGAGTCGATAAATAAGCGTTTGAAGTCACCGAAGGCGCTTTCAACTGCAATTGTTTAGCCGAGTTGACGATGAATTTATCGACTGACCCTGACCAGGATGGTGTTTGTAAAAAATCACCATCCGAAAACGAATCCACATATTGCGCATGCAACACCAAAGGAGCAAAAAGTAACAAAATAGAGATAATCTTTTTCATAGCGACAGCAATATCAATAAAATGGCGTAATTTTGCGTCAGTTTTCTATCATTGCATCGAAAGACAATGAGAAAAAAGTGCATAAAAGTACAATAAGTTTTTTAATTTTACAACGTTTCCCGAAATGAAAGTAGCCATTGTAGGTACCAGCGGCGCTGTAGGACAAGAATTCCTCAAAGTGCTAGAACAGAGATCATTCCCAATTGATGAACTTCTTTTATTTGGTTCATCGCGAAGTGCAGGAACTTCATATTCCTTCAAAGGGGAAAAAATAACCGTCAAAGAACTGAAACATAATGATGATTTCAAGGACATTGATATTGCTTTTGTGTCAGCAGGCGCAGGCATATCGAAAGAATTTGCCGAAACCATTACAAAACATGGAACCGTAATGATTGACAATTCAAGCGCTTTCCGAATGGACAATGATGTGCCCTTGGTTGTTCCTGAAGTTAATGCTGCCGATGCCAAAGTTCGTCCACGCAATATCATAGCCAACCCTAATTGCACCACCATTCAATTAGTTGTTGCGCTCAAACCACTCAACGATTTTTCGCCCATTCAACGCATTCACGTAGCAACTTATCAAGCGGCAAGTGGCGCAGGCGCCGCCGCTATGGATGAATTGATGGAGCAATACAAACAAGTATTAAACGGAGAACCAGTCACCGTCTCAAAATTTGCTTATCAATTAGCATTTAACATGATTCCACAAGTGGATGTTTTCACCGAAAACGGGTACACTAAAGAAGAGATGAAGATGTATAATGAAACGCGAAAAATAATGCACACACAGGCGGAAGTAAGCGCTACTTGTGTAAGGGTTCCTTCACTGCGCGCACATTCCGAAGCAGTTTGGATTGAAACGCAAAGTCCAATCTCCGTCGAACAGGCTAAAGCAGCCTTTGCTAAAGCAGAAGGCGTTGTTGTAGAAGACAATCCAAGTGAAAAAGTATATCCGATGCCACTCTTTCTTTCTGGTAAAGACCCGGTTTACGTAGGACGTATCCGAAAGGATCTAACAAATGATAACGGATTGACATTCTGGAGTGTAAGTGATCAAATCCGCAAAGGAGCCGCGTTAAATGCAGTTCAGATTGCCGAGTATCTGATTCGTGAAAAAGCATTGTAACCCGCATCTTTTTG
>JAJZHJ010000117.1 GCA_021804525.1 Bacteroidota bacterium
CCAATGAACCTGAGAAAATCTTATCCAATGAGCGTGGATTGCCTATCGGGTATTGGAAAGGTTCCGCGCTTTCCATGATATTAGATATGTTGGCTACTTTGTTGTCTGCCGGAGACTCTACTTATAAAATCGGGTTAAAGGAATATGAAACAGGGTTGTCTCAAGTGTTTCTCTGCATTTATCCGGAGATCTTTAATGATGGAAATATGCAGGAAAAATTGCTTAATGAGATTATTGCTTATACTCATGATGTTGAACCCATGCACGCCGGGGATATGACGTATTATCCCGGAGAACGAAGTTTACAAACCAGGGCAAAAAATTTGAATGAAGGAATTCCTGTAAATGACGACGTCTGGCGAAAGGTATTGGAATTATTGGGATAAAACAAGTATTGTTAAAGCAGATATATATCGATGCTAATCAACACAATAGATTCGGCAGATTTGTGCATAGTCTGTTACATGGCTATTAAATAGGTATTTAGAAAACACTAACTATTGTATTATCTTTGTGTTGAATTTTAAGGCCTTCAGCCATGCTTACACACAACGTACGTCGATATTCGATTCAGCTGTTTTTGTTTTTATTTTTAGGAGTTTATCTTCCTTCTTATGCTACGGATTTTGTTCCCATTGTTTCTAATTTCACCAAAAAAGAATACAAAGCAGCCAATCAAAACTGGTCTGTTGTGCAGGATGCGCATGGTTTTATGTATGTAGGAAACAATGATGGCTTGTTGCGTTACGATGGTACTTCGTGGGAGCTTTTCCGCATTCCGGGAAATAAAGTAGTTCGATCGCTTTTTATCAGTCCTGACGGGAGAATTTATGTTGGTTCTTATGAAGAATTTGGCTATTTTGAGCCTGCTGCCAACGGAAACTTATGTTACCATTCTTTGTCGCAACGTCTGAAAAACTATCAGATGCAAAATGACGAGATATGGAGCATTCTTTCGGTAAATGGGAAAATTTATTTTCAGGCATTTACCTCCTATTTTGTCTTTGATGGCAAAACAGTTGCAGGTGTTCGCACGCCGATGACATTTTTGATTTTCAATGCGTATCAAAAAACTGTTTACACGCATATTGACGGCATGGGCTTTTGCAAGATGAACCCCGTCACACATCAATTTTTACCTGTTATAGCCCGTAATGCACCTAAAGACCCTGTGATTGCGATTCTTCCCTACGATGCACATCGATCTTTGTTGGTAACCACCACTGGAGGGCTTTTCCTGCTTCACGACAATCAATGCGAGGTGTTCAAAAACGAAGCCAATGATTTGTTGATGAAAGCCCAGGCTAATCGTGCCGTGATGACAAAAGACTCTGTTTTTGTGATTGGTACCATTTTGGACGGAGCTATTGCCATTAACAAAGAAGGCAAAATTCTTTGGCAACTTAATACTTCCAATGCACTTCAAAACAATACGATACTCGGCATATATTGTGATAAAATCAATAATGTGTGGCTGGCATTAGACAAAGGAATTTCGTTGATTCATAATGGAGGGAAAGTGCATTATGTGACTACTTTTCGTCCTTCTATCGGCGCTATTTACGATGTGAACGTCGATCATTCTTCTATTTTCATTGGGACAAATCAAGGGCTTTATTCAGGCACCATGAGTAATTTAGCCAGTAATATGAAAACACTATCAGTTCAATTGATCCCTCAAATTCGTGGTCAGGTGTGGAATTTAGAACGATTCGATAATCAATTGTTTATTGGCAATAATGAATCAACCTATTGCATGGACGGGACTCATTTATCTTCCGTGTGTCCTGTAAAAGGCGGTTTTTGTATGAAACAGGGCCTGATTCACGGACAGGATGTGCTTGTGCAGGGAACTTATACGCAACTTTGTATTTATAAGAAAAATAGTCAGGGAAAATGGGTGTTTAGCAATGTTGTGGATCAATTTATCAATCCAGTTCGTTACCTGGAGATTGATTATCAAGGAGTCATCTGGGCTTCGCATTTGCAGCAAGGATTGTATCGAATTGTGCTCGATCGCGATTTGAAGCATATACAATCCATTCATCTTTATCCCCACTTTGATGGGAAAGCTCCTACCAACATCACGGTGTTCAAAATTGGCAATCGCGTGGTTTTCAACAATGGAGTGAGGTTTTATACTTTCGATGATTTGAGCAAAAAGATAATTCCTTATGATCTGTTGAACAAAGGATTGGGAATTTTTGCCTCCGCTTACAGGGTAAGCCATTTCAAAGATGATTATTACTGGTTTATTCGCGATAATGATGTTGCTTTGGCGGAAGTGACGAACGACAAGACGACAATTGTCGATGTGATACATTATTCTTCGTTACCGGGAGAAACCGTCGATAAGAGTCAAACTATTTTGCCTATTTCAGATAGTCAATGCTTGATTTGTTTGGAAAACGGGCTGGCACTTTATCAAATGTCAGGAGAAAAAGAAAGGAATGAAGCGACTTTTCCGCTTATTATTAAAAGTATCGATGCCACGAATATGGATAATTCGGAACATTACAACGTGGCATTTGTTGATCCAGAACCACTACCTTTCAGACTAAACTCGATTGATTTCACAGTTGCCTTCCCCAATTATGATCAGTTGGATAATGTGTATTTCCGGTATAAATTAGCAGGTTTTGATACACGGTGGTCTGATTTGAAAACGATACCTAATCAAGAATATACGCGGTTACCCTATAATCATTATGTGTTTATGGCTGAAGCGGTCACTTCGACAGGAGAAGTAATCGATCGCGTTGAGTTTCCTTTCGAAGTGTTGCCTCCTTTTTATTTGAGCACGCTGGCTAAATTGCTTTATGCGCTGATAATCATTGGTTTTATTTTATTCGGGATTCATAGACTGAAGCTGTTTTTACTGAAGAAAAAAGCCAAAATCGAACAAATGCACATTGAATTGCGACGTAAGGAGGTGGAAGAGCGAGAGCAGCAGATTATACGGCTTGAAAATGAGAAGTTGGAGACAGAGTTGACGCTAAAAAGCAAAGAACTTGCCAGTTCCACTATGTCAATCATCAAGAAGAACGATATTTTGATCAACATAAAAGAGGAATTGGTGAGTCAGAAGAAACAATTGGGAATTCAATATCCCAAGAAATACTTTGAAAAGATTGTTCGTATCATCGACGAAAATCTTTCTACTGAAGATGACTGGGCAATCTTTCAAACCAATTTTGACCGCATACACGACAATTTCTTTCGTAAGTTGCACGAACGTTATCCCGAGCTCACTTCAAACGATTTACGTTTATGTGCTTATCTGCGACTTAATTTAACCTCGAAAGATATTGCCAACCTTATGAATATCTCCCTCAAAGGCGTCGAAGCCGGTCGTTCGCGCTTGCGAAAACGATTACACATTCCACCCGAAAAGAATTTGACCGAGTTTATGATTGAAATCAAATAACAGATAGTCAGTAAATCCCGAAGTTACGAGAAGAAAAGATTAGAAGTTAAGAAATCCCAATCTATTCTGTTTATTATTAGATAGTACAAATGGGTATACGAATTTGACATTGATTAATCTGATCAAGATGTTGTGCAATTGGCAATGAGATTGTTGTAAATATGCTAATTCATCGGCGAAAAAGTGTATCTTTGCTTTCAAAATAAAGATTGGCACCAAAGCAGCCAATTGTAAGTTTGACAATTTGTTAGAAGATGCATTGTTGCATTTTCTTTTTTGCTTTTCAGATTGAAATATACTAATATCATTTTTCATCATGGGATTTAATGAGTTTTTAAGTAAAATGTTTGGAGACAAATCGCAGCGTGATTTACGTGAAATCATGCCGGTAGTTGAAAAAATCAAGGAATCATATAAGGTCATTTCAGCATTAACCAACGATGAAGTACGGTTACGTACTCAAGTCATTAAGCAAGAAATTCAAGCTTATGTTGCCGAAGAAAATGATCGAATAGCCGAATTAAAGGCTACTATTGAAGCAGAACCTCTTGAAAAGCGTGAGAAGATTTACGACGAAATCGATAAATTGGAAAAAAGTGTACTCGAAAAATATGAAGAAGTCTTAGATAAAGTGTTGCCTGAGGCTTTTGCTATTATGAAAGATACGGCTCGCCGTTTTATGGAAAACGATGTTATTGAGGTTACAGCTAACGATATGGACCGACTTTTCGCGACGCAATTCGATTTCGTGCGTATTGAAGGCGATAAAGCGATTTATGCTAATCAATGGCTTGCCGGCGGCAACGTCATGAAATGGGATATGGTACATTACGATGTGCAGTTAGTTGGTGGTGTGGCACTTCACAAAGGGAAAATTGCTGAAATGGGTACCGGTGAAGGGAAAACCTTAGTTGCCACGTTACCTGTTTTTCTGAATGCATTAGCCGGACGAGGGGTACACTTAGTTACGGTGAATGATTACTTAGCAAAACGTGACTCGGAATGGATGGGGCCGCTTTACATGTATCAAGGATTGACGGTGGATTGTATCGACAAACATGATCCAAACTCCGATCCACGCCGCAATGCTTATCAAGCTGATATTACCTTCGGTACTAATAATGAATTCGGATTCGACTACTTGCGTGATAACATGGCTAATAGCCTGTTGGACATGGTGCAACGTGAACATCATTATGCCATTGTCGATGAGGTTGACTCTGTGTTAATTGACGATGCTCGTACTCCTTTAATTATTTCCGGGCCGGTACCAAAAGGCGAAGATCAACTTTTTGAGGAGTTGCTTCCTAAAGTGGAACGCCTCTATGATGCTCAACGTGCTTTTGTAACCAAGTTACTTGCCGAATCGCGAAATTTAATGAAGTCGAATAATGACAAGCAACGCAAAGAAGGCGCGCTGTTATTGTTCCGTGCGTATAAGGGATTGCCTAAAAACAAGGCGATTATAAAGTTTTTGAGCGAACAGGGCATCAAAGCTGAAATGCAAAAGACGGAAGCCTATTACATGCAAGACAACAACCGGGAAATGCCTGTGGTGACTGATCCGCTTTATTTTGTCATAGATGAACGGAATAACAGTGTTGAATTGTCCGATAAGGGGATTGACTTGATTACCGGTGATTCCGATGATCCCCATTTCTTTGTATTGCCAAACATTGGCGAGCAAACCGCGGAGCTTGAACGGATGCACCTGGCACCTGAAGAAAAGCAGTTGAAAAAAGACGAAATGATTGCCGATTATTCTGTGAAACAGGAGCGCGTTCACACGATTCATCAACTTCTGAAAGCATATACATTGTTTGAAAGGGACGACGAATATGTTGTCATCAATGGACAGGTGAAAATTGTTGATGAACAAACAGGGCGTGTTATGGAAGGCCGACGCTATTCGGATGGGTTGCATCAGGCCATCGAAGCCAAGGAACGAGTGACAGTCGAAGCAGCTACCCAGACCTTTGCATCGATCACATTGCAAAACTATTTCCGTATGTACCACAAATTGGCCGGTATAGATCG
>JAJZHJ010000118.1 GCA_021804525.1 Bacteroidota bacterium
ATATAGCTATATTCTGATGGTTTGCGCCAATCTGTTTTGGTGGGGAAATTGATAATCATTTTATCACCGCCTAATAAGGATGTTTCTTCTGTAACCAATAATTGTCCAATCTTTACTTTTTTTTCCATAAAAGCCTGAGCATACAACTTGAAGTTATTAGGAAACTGATTTTTGAATTGCAGAGCAATACCTTTTCCCATAACGCCTACCGTGTTTACAGTATTAACAAGCGCTTCTGCTTTACTTTCAAACAAATTGCCTTCAAGGAAGTTAATCATGATTTCAAAAATAAGAATTGGGTTTTACAAGAATTTTGGCATCGGCTATTCCCATCGCAATCATTCGGGATTTTACTTTCTCATTATACACAATCCATCCCACTATAGCAGTTGTCGGTATATCGCTTTCGACTAAAAATTCCGCTTCTTTGCGACGTTTTAGATCAAGATCATTATCATTTTTCCAATACCTTGCTTTTATAGCCGGCCAATCAATGATGGTCTCTATTCGCGCTATATCGTTCTCTACGAAAAAATCAGTCAACGCATCCACGGCATGTCCATTGGTAAATATAAACGGCAAATGATGATTAAGTATCTGTTGAACTGAACTTACACAATAAACAATGTTTTCCGTTGTTGTTTCTTGTACCCCATTGTAGCCGTTTTGAATTACATAAAGCATCGGCATACGAACGCCGAAATAAAAAGGGATGTATTCTCCTAACGTCTTTTTGTTTGGCATCACAAAAGCATTCCGATTTCTTATCAGACTTACATCTCCTATGGAAACATACGTTGCATTGGCATTGAGTGATGATACATGAGTAATACCATGCTGAAGAATGTGCAGAATATTTTCAATATGCGTCATTCTGAACAAGTATATTTTACTCAAATCGGGCATACCTTTTTTTGTGACAAATATAATGATTTCACACGAGAATAGGTTGTTTTTAAGGTCGTGTGGAACTGGTTAATTTAGCACTAGCCAAGAGAGAAAGTCCTTTGTTGTTGAATCTTGTCATGATAAGATATCAACACGCTTATTTTAGGAGGTTGAAGTTTTTTTCTTCGATGGGCACTCGTCCACTATGATTTGTTTTTAAGAACAAACCCAACCTGTTTCAAATTGTCCCAAAACATGGGATACGATTTACTCACCACTTCAGGATGTGCAATGGTGACAGAATGTCGCAATGACGCGATGGCGAATGCCATAGCCATGCGGTGGTCGTCGTACGTGTCAATAATAGCAGGTGTCGATGGCAAGGTGCGTTCTCCGTTCCATTCCAACACTCCCTCTTCAGGATTACTGATCAGGTAGCCTATTTTGGCTAATTCTTTCATTAAAGCAGCGATACGGTCAGTCTCTTTAATCGTTAAACTGTATAATCCTTCGAAACGAAAACACACACCTAATAAACAACAGGTAACGACGACAGTTTGTGCCAAATCGGGTTGATCGACAAAATTGTATGAAAAGAACGAAACGGTGTTGCCGGTTGAGGTGATGACAACTCCTTCCGATGAAAAGTGGGATGATACGCCTAATGAAGCAAAAAGTTCCGCACACTTCGAGTCTCCTTGCAGGCTATTCTGTTGAAGTCCAAGCAAAGTGAGTTCGGCGTTCGGCATCAATGCCGCCATGCCATACCAATACGATGCCGCCGACCAATCGGATTCCACTGCAAATGCAGAAGGGTGATAGGGTTGAGGTTTTACGATGATACGTTGATCCTTCCATTCGGCATGCACGCCAAACGCTTCCATCATGTTCAATGTCATGCGGATGTAAGGACGCGAGATCACCCTGCCTTCGAGCGTAAGCGTCATTCCTTGTTGCATGGTGGGAGCTATCATCAATAATGCGGAGATAAATTGACTGCTCACATTGCCTTGCAGGCGAAGTTCTCCTCCTTGCAACGGTTTCCCGGAAATCTCTAATGGTGGAAATCCCTCTTTTTCAAGATAACGGATGTCTGCTCCCAACGAATTGAGCGCTTCTGCTAATAGTTTGATAGGACGCTGCTTCATACGCTCACTTCCTGTCAACGTCCATGTTCCATCTTGTGTTGCAAAATAAGCAGTCAAAAAACGCATAGCTGTTCCGGCAGCTCCGATGTCGATGATGTGGGTGGTGTGTTGCAGCGCAGCTTGCATCACACGGGTGTCGTCGCATGTTGCAACACGCGTAACAGGCAGTCTGTTGTTTGCTAATGACGATAGCAACAAAGCTCGGTTACTGATGCTTTTGGAAGTCGGCAAGTCAATGGTTCCCTGAAGCTGTACTGGTGGTGTTAGTGAGTACATCATGACGAAATAAAACAAAAACTGCTCTATAAAAGAGCAGTGAATGTAGCACGATTGCTGAGTTTATTAAAAAGGTGCCAACCCAAAGCCTAAACTGTTGAGTCGTCCCACCCATACTTCTTTCAAGAAGTTATCATTTGCATCTTTTCCTCCGATAATCCAGATTCGATAATTGCTGTCCACCACAACGGATTGTTTATAACGAGGAGTGTAGTGAAGTGGTTTTGGGATCATTGTCAGTGAGTCAGCTTTATCCCAGAACAAGCCATCACTTTTTGACCACAACAAGGTATCGTCTTTCACTTGGTTTGAAGCCAATTTTCCTCCCAGCAGCAGCACTTTGCTACCATACCATGTTACAGAAGCATCGCGTCGAGCAGGGAAAGCGGTCAGCGTGGTTTCCGATGAAAAATCAGCCCAACCACTACCAAGCATGTAGCTGTAAGTGGCATTGACTATTTGTCCGGCTGCATTGTATCCACCTAATACTAACACCTTAGGACTTCCAACGGTAGGTTGATAAGAGGTGGCGGCAAAGTTGCTTATTGGGAAATTAGCCATGCCATTGGTTAATGGTTCGCCGATTGTCCAGTTCTGGCCGTCGTTTGAGTAACAGAGATAATAATTGCTCCCAGATTGTTCAATGCCAATAAGTTGTTGTCCAATGGAGCTTACTAACGTGGTTAACGGATAGATGCTGTTTACGGTAACTGCATTCCAATTTAATCCATCCAAGGATTTCAAAATGGTTTGTCCGTTTTCTACTACGCAAAGCGTATTGTTGTAAACTACGAGTTGTTGTAAATTTACGGTAGCCGGCAGCCCGAAGATCGATTGTTCCACCCAACTTCTTCCATCCACGGAGGTGTATACGTGCATTTGAGTTCCATCGTTGACATACAACATGACTTGTTGGTTGAAATAGACGGCTTTTTGATCGATGGTTTGGAAAGAATAGGAAGGATACGAGCGTTGTTGCCAGTTGATGGAATCGGGATCTACCTGATGAACGTTCACTTTTACAATGTATTGACGAATGGTGATTCCGTCCTGAGCATAATTTTTCAGAATTACGGGGCGGGTAAAATCAACGGTATCCGATCCGGTATAAACGCTATCGTTAAAATACATCCGAGCGGTAGAATAAGCTGTCACCACCGGAATGGCTTGTCTCACATTGGTATGGTAAGGGAGTGAATCAACGTTGTAAATCGTTCCGTTAGTTTCATCAATGGTAAATACCGCTTTTGCCAATGCAGGCACACTATCACTTTTCAACGAGAAGGATAGGACAAGTCCATCTGTCGAATAGGTTGGTGTGGTAGTGCTCAGGCAAGAATGAAGAAGTAAAAGACCAAAGACAGCGAATGGAATGAATAGACCCTTTATTATTTTCATCTGTTTATTATTTGTTTTTATAGGTCAGATGGAACTCGCACATAAATATTTCCTTGTGTGTCAAAGTTTATTTGTCGTGCTCGTTTCATGTGAAATGATTTGTTTTTACATTAAGGACGCACGAAACTTATCGCAATTACTCGGGACTCATTTCATAAATTGTCGCATGATGGTAATTGTCGTGCAAATGTAGCAACAATTTTCGAGATGAGTGGCTTTCCTTCAAATTTCAAGGTTTTTAACCGTAAAAAGAGCTAAAGGAACAGGGAATTTTCGGTTCTGCTATTCATTCCTTTTTGACGAGGGTAGCAAACAAAAACTCCACGAATCGTTTTTTAATTCGCGGAGTTTTTGTGTTATGACTATCTTGAAGAAGATGACTTGTTTCTACCGATGTTTCTTTTTACCGACCGTTTTTTGTTGTTTTGATAAATAAATCATCAATACATCATGTGAAGGTACGTTGGATTTAAGCATTTTATTGGTATTCCCCATCGCTTTGTTCGTCCATAAATCGACAATGTCATACGGTTGAGCATTTGCATTCAGTTCTGCATTGGATAAAGAATCTTTCACCACGTTGTTTTTCCAGTCAAAGGTAACGGCTTTTGGTTCGGCAGCAGTGTTTAAGAAACAGACAGCCCAGTCTCCACCCTTTAAGGGTTTCATCCAGGTTTGAACACTATCGTTTATTGCATATCGCAACCCTTGAACGCCCAAAGAGTCCTGATCGACGGCAATGACTCCTCTGTTGGTTAAGATTGCTTTTGTTTCTTCGGTCATGTTGCGTAAGTCGTTGCCGGCAATCAATGGAGCGGCAAGCATGGCCCACATCGAGAAATGAGCACGATCTTCGTTCACCGGCAAGCCGTTGCCCACTTCGAGCATGTCAGGATCGTTCCAGTGTCCCGGGCCGGCATATTGACGCAAAGGAGCATCTAAATTGATGATTTGCATGATGCCTAATGGAGACCAGGAGGAACCAGGCTTCCGTGTAATGACCCATCCTTTCCCTATGTCTCCCGTGGCACGCCACAACTGGGCAATCGGTTCTCCCCACAGCCATGGTTTGTTGTCACCCCACTCGCACATGCTGAACACAATGGGACGATGTGTAGCGGCTAAGGCTTTGCTCATGGTGGTGTAGGCCTCTTTGGCGTTGATGCCTTCGGTGTTGCACCAGTCGTATTTCAAATAGTCAACCCCCCATGATGCGTATTTAAGGGCATCTTGATATTCATGTCCGCGGGTTCCCGGGAATCCGGCGCAAGTTTTAGTTCCGGCACAGTTGTAAATGCCGAATTTCAATCCTTTGGAATGGATATAGTCGCCGAGCGCTTTCATGCCATCCGGAAACTTTTTCGGGTCAGCTTGTAAGTTTTGAAGAGAATCGCGTTCAGGTGCCAACCAGCAATCGTCAAGAATCAAGTATTTATACCCTGCATCGCGCATCCCCGACGAAACCATGGCATCAGCCATCTCTTTGATCATTTTTTCGTTAATGTTCGAAGCAAACGTGTTCCAACTATTCCATCCCATGGGTGGAGTTAAAGCAAGCGATCGATCTTTTTGTGCAATAGAAGCCACTGCAAAAGCAGTCAATAGCAAAAAGGTAAAAGTTAGTTTTTTCATAGTAATTACGAATGAGATAAAAAGTATTGAAGTTTGTAGATAGCGATATGATTACAATCGAATCCTTGTTGCAAGGGAAAACAATGAAACCTTG
>JAJZHJ010000119.1 GCA_021804525.1 Bacteroidota bacterium
ATCATTATTTATGTTGGTGGTATCGTAGTCTTGATCATCTTCTCCATTTTCCTGACACAACGCTCAGGAGAAAAGCTGCCGCCGCCAATAAAAAAACGTCTCGTTTGGTCGGGTATTTTAGGCGTCAGCGGATTGGGACTTACTTCATGGGTCGTTTATGGCTATCTATTTTCAGCTTCTACATTGCCAGCTGTTGAACCTACTGTACATAACATCGGAGAGCAAATGCTCAGTTACAGCAAATATGGCTACGTTTTTCCTTTTGAAGTGATAAATATTTTGCTTTTGGCTGCGTTAGTAGGAAGCATCGTGATTGCAATGAAGAAAAAAGAGACAAAACCCACAGACGAAACCACTCAAATCACAAAATAAAACGAGTATGGAACAAGTGCCTTTATCACACATTCTTATTCTAAGTTCGGCTCTTTTTTTTCTGGGCATTTATGGATTTTTCTCACGTCGTAACATGATTACGATGCTGATGTCCATCGAGCTTATTTTGAACAGTGCCAACATCAATTTTATAGCATTCAATAAATACCTCTTTCCACATCAATTGGAAGGCGTATTTTTCACCATGTTTATCATCGTGGTGGCTGCTGCAGAAGTATCCTTATCGATTGCTATTATTATAAATCTGTATCGCCGATTCAACACGATTGACATTGAAGATACGACAACGATGAAGTATTAATATGAACAGTTACGAATTATCTTCCTTACTGATTGTGGCGTTGCCTCTGCTGAGTTTTGCATTTCTCATTTTACTCAACAAACAATTAAAGCCACGTGTGGCGGGAATTATTGGCACGCTTACCCTTGCTACAACAGCTATCCTGACTTTTTATGTCGCCTCAGGCTATTTCTTTGGTTTCGGTATGGAAAACGGGGCTTACGTACACCATATCGCTTTACAATTTCAATGGCTGAAGTTTTCCGATAATCTTTCCATCGATCTGGGCATTGTGTTAGATCCCATATCCGTGGCATTGTTGATTGTCATTACGGTAGTCTCTACAATGGTGCACCTGTATAGTCTCAACTATATGCATGGTGAAGAGTATTTCGCCCGCTACTACGCCTATCTTTCGTTATTCACCTTTTCGATGCTCGGATTGGTAATGGCTGTCAACATTTTTCAAATGTACATTTTCTGGGAATTGGTGGGGGTTTCTTCATTCTTATTGATCGGATTTTATTTCACCAAACCATCTGCCATCGCCGCTGCAAAGAAAGCATTTATTGTAACACGTTTTGCCGACTTAGGGTTTCTGATTGGTATTCTGATTTTAAGTCATGGTGCCAAAACGCTCGATTTTTTTGTGATGATTCAACGTCTCACACAGGCCGGCTCGCCTTATTTAGCTCATTTCACAGCAACATCCTTTTTAGGATTATCCACTCTATCGTGGGCATTGTTATTAGTCTTTGCCGGTGGTGCCGGGAAATCGGCAATGTTTCCGTTGCATATTTGGCTACCGGATGCTATGGAAGGCCCTACTCCCGTTTCTGCATTAATTCATGCTGCAACGATGGTGGTTGCAGGCGTTTATTTAGTAGCCCGCTTATTCCCGATCTTTGCCATTTCGGCACCTGACGCTTTACTCATCATTGCCTATATCGGCGCATTTACGGCACTCTTTGCAGCTGTCATTGCCTGCACACAAACCGATATTAAACGGGTATTAGCCTATTCGACCATTTCGCAAATTGCTTACATGATGTTTGCTTTAGGTGTTTCAGGATGGGGCGAAGGTCAAACTGAAGGTTTCACTGCTTCCATCTTCCACCTTTTCACGCACGCATTTTTCAAAGCACTGTTATTTTTAGGTGCAGGAGCCATAATTCATGCCATCAACAGTAACGAAATGAAAGATATGGGAGGCCTGCGAAAAGCACTTCCAATTACGCACATCACCTTTTTGGTGGCTTGTTTGTCCATTTCGGGTATTCCTCCGTTCTCTGGATTTTTCAGTAAAGAAGCCATTCTGTCGGCAGCATCCCATAGCAACATGTTGGTTTATTATGTTGGTTTATTCACCAGCGGGTTGACTGCTTTCTACATGTTTCGTCTTTATTTCCGCATCTTCTGGTACAAGCCGGTGCAAGATCATCATAATCACGAAAAGCATACCTGGGCAATGAATAGCGCATTGCTGGTTTTGGTTTTAGGAGCTGCTTTTGCGGGATTGATTCCTTTCGGATCGTTTGTCAGCGCTACCGGATCGCCCATCATATTGCCATTTAATCCTTCATTCTCCGTTGTTCCCGTTTCGTTCGGGCTGATTGGAATCTTTTTGGCGTATTACTTTTTCTCTAAAGAATCGGACAGAGCCGACAAAACCGTTGCCTATTTCGGTGGATTTTATCGTGCCGCCTATCATAAATTCTACATTGACGAAATCTATCTTTTTGTAACAAAGAAAGTGATCTTCAACTTGATTGGACGGCCTGCAGCATGGTTCGATCGCACGGTTGTGAATGGCATTCTGATCAATGGAACGGCTGTCGTAACGGAAGCCGGTTCGGAAGCTATTAAGCCGATGCAATCAGGAAAAGTTCAATCGTACGCGATGTTTTTTCTGGGTGGTGTGTTGCTCCTTGTCGCTTTATTATTCATTCAATTCATGTAATCACAAATGGATATCTTACAACTATTAATTATCCTGCCGATAATAACCATACTCGGAATGATCGTGGCGAAAAATGAGCTGCAGATCAAAAGTATTGCTTTAGCGGGAAGCTCGTTGCAATTAGTTTTGGCAGTCATCATCACCGCGCTGTATGTTCAATTGCGTCAAACAGGAGCAACGGATCAATTCTTATTTCTGAGTAGTTATGTCTGGTTTGCTCCTTTAAAAATCTATTTTACTTCCGGTATTGACGGTATCTCGTTAACGATGATTCTTATGACGGCATTAGTTGTTCTTGCCGGTGTATTAGTATCGTGGAAAATCAATAAACAAGTCAAAGAGTTTTTCTTTCTCTTGATTTTATTGAGTTTGAGTGCCTACGGATTCTTCATGACGACCAATTTGTTCGCCATGTTCTTTTTCCTCGAATTGGCCGTTATTCCGAAGTTTTTACTGATCGGCATGTGGGGAAGCGGACGAAAAGAATACAGCTCCATGAAGCTGGCTTTGATGTTGATGGCCGGTTCTGCTCTGGTTTTCTTAGGTATCATCGGACTCTTCTATGCTTCTGGAATGCAGTCGTGGGACATTCAGGATATTGCCAAACTCAACATTCCTATTGCAACCCAACGCGTACTTTATTTGTTGCTATTTACAGGATTCGGCGTCTTCACAGCCATGTTTCCCTTTCATACATGGGCACCTGACGGGCACTCATCTGCTCCAACCGCCGCTTCCATGTTCTTAGCCGGTATTTCGATGAAATTAGGTGCTTACGGCTGTTTACGCGTCGCCACCTATTTGTTGCCTGGCGCTGCACAAGAGCTTTCTTGGATCTTTATCATTCTGGCTTCCATTGCCATCATCTACGGCGCTTTTGCTACCATGATGCAAAAGGATTTGAAATATATGAACGCATACTCGTCCGTTAGTCACGTGGGATTTATCATTCTTGGTATTGCCATGCTGACAAAAGTGGCCATAACGGGAGCCGTGATGCAAATGGTGTCGCATGGTATTATGACAGCTCTTTTCTTTGCCGCTATCGGGATGATTTACGATCGGGCACATACAAGACAAGCTAATGAATTAGGCGGAATGCTCAAGCAAATTCCTTTCATCGGAACTGCCTTTATTATTTCAGGATTAACGTCGCTCGGATTACCCGGCTTTAGCGGGTTCGTTTCCGAAATGACCGTGTTTGTCGGATCGTGGGAACGTGCAGGCATTTTCTATCGCGGTGCAACCATTTTGGCAGCCGCTTCCATCGTGGTTACAGCAGTCTATATTTTGCGGGCTATTGGGTTTGCGATATGGGGAAGCGTCACCAACAAAGAATTCTTGAAATTGAAAGATGCAACATGGAGCGAACGCACGGCAACGGTGTTATTAGTTGTCGGCATTTTACTCATCGGCCTTGCCCCATTCCTGTTTGTTCATTTGATTGACATGGATACCACCACGATTTATCACAAGTTAATTTCAAACGTTCTTGTGCATTGATTTTGCACCGATCATCATGTTATCATCCCAATTATAACATCGTAAACACATATATAAATGGATAACGTTTTATTATTTCGTTTTGAGATTATCATCGCGGCCTTGATTTTAATGCTATTAGTGATGTCGCTCCGCGATTTCAACACGAAAGTGACCGCTTTTCTTGGCACGATGAATGTCCTGCTCTTAGTGAATTTCCTCATCGGATGGCTGCCCATGTACACGGGAAGTTATTTTTCGGGCTTTTTCAGAACCACCGATTTGATTGTTTTTGAAAAGAATATTCTGAACTTAGGCGTTCTACTTATTTCGCTCACTTCGTATCAATGGTTGAAAAAGTCGGAACATCGTCTGGAATTCTATTTTCTGATGCTCAGTAGCATCATGGGAGTGTTTGTGATGCTGTCCAGCGGCCATATTTTGATGTTGTATCTGGGAGTTGAAATGTCGACCATTCCCATCGCCGCCATGTCGAACTTCAATTTAGATGAAAAACGTTCGTCCGAAGCCGGTTTGAAATTGATTCTTTCTTCTGCGTTTTCAACCGGTATCATGTTGTTCGGCATTTCGCTGCTCTATGGCGCGGTTGGAAATCTAAGTTTCGAATCGGTGATTGCAAACCTGCATCCTGACCTGCTGACCGTCTTTGCTTTTACGTTTATTCTGGCAGGCTTTGCCTTCAAAATGTCGATTGTCCCTTTCCATTTATGGACAGCCGACGTATACGAAGGATCGCCCATCGCCGTCACCAATTTTCTTTCCGTCATCAGCAAAGGATCGGTGGTGTTCATTTTCCTGACCATTTTATATCAACTCTTCGGCGGCCTCAAAGACGAGTGGTTATATGCCATCAGCATCCTTTCCATTCTGAGTATGACGGTGGGCAACCTGTTTGCATTGCGCCAACAAAACGCCAAACGATTCCTCGCCTTCTCATCTATTTCGCAAGTGGGGTTTGTGCTGGTCGGCATCGCAGGTGCTTCTGTCATTGGATCGACCTCCGTCGTCTATTTCATCCTCATCTATTTATTGAGCAACATCGCTGCTTTCGGGGTGATTGGTGCTATGGCCGACAGTACCGGCTCCGAGTCGTTGCAAATGTTCAAAGGACTCTACAAATCGAATCCGTTCTACGCCCTTTTCATGGTGGTGGCACTGTTTTCGCTGGCCGGCGTACCTCCAGTGGCAGGATTTTTCGGCAAACTATTCCTGCTCACAGCCGGATTGAACAGCAAACTTTACATCCTTCTGGGTTTTGCGGGAGTCAATTTAGTTTTGTCGCTCTACAACTATTTGC
>JAJZHJ010000120.1 GCA_021804525.1 Bacteroidota bacterium
TTAAATATTCCTTTTTTATACTCGATATTCATTACCAACTGCCTATCAAAGCCTATTTTTGTGGAATAAAGCATGAGAATAGTCTTGTGAACAATCTTCTCTAATCCAAATCTCTATTTGTGATGCACACCCTTTTAGTATTGCTCGGCCCAACCGGTGTTGGAAAAACGAATCTTAGCCTCAGGTTGGCCAATCGTTTTTATGCACCAATCCTTTCATCTGATTCACGGCAGTTTTACCGTGAGCTGAAAATCGGTACCGCAACTCCTTCCGACGAGCAATTGCAACAAGCACAACACTTTTTCATTGGCACACATTCCATTTTAGACCATTACAATGCAGGGCAGTATGAACTCGATGTTATCCGGTTGTTGCCAACATTATTTGAAACAACTGATTTTGTGTTGTTAGTAGGTGGTTCCATGCTCTACATCGATGCGGTTTGTAAAGGCATTGACGACCTACCAACCATTGACATAGAGACGCGCTATCATGTGCAACAACTCTTTCAACAAAACGGTCTACATGCCATCCGCGCCTTACTGAAAACATTAGATCCCAACTATTATACTCAGGTCGACTTGATGAACGCCCAACGCATTATGCACGCACTAGAGATTTGCCTGACGACTAACCAACCTTATTCCTCATTACGCACACAAACAACCAAGGAACGCCCTTTTCGCATACTTAAAATTGGGCTGAACCTTCCTCGCGAGGAACTCTATCAACGTATCAATCTGCGCGTCGATGAAATGATTGCACTAGGATTGGAAGAAGAAGCCCACTCGCTTTACCCGTTCAAACACCTGAATCCGCTCAATACAGTTGGCTATAAAGAGTTTTTCGATTATTTCGATGGTTTGTGCACGTACGATGAAGCCATTGACAAAATCAGACAACATTCTCGTAACTATGCTAAAAAACAGTTGTCATGGTTCAAACGAGATGCTTCTATTCGATGGTTTCAGCCTTCTAATGAAGAAGAAATCATCTCCTATATTCAGGCAAACAACATCGTTTGAATAAATAAAAAAAAGAGATTAACTCTTCATTAAATTAGATTTAACCCCTTTTCTTATCTAAACAAACCATGAGAGCTATTCGTCTTTGAACCCTACCTTAGCATGCGAACCATCGCAAAAGGGTTTGTTGTTGCTATGTCCGCAACGGCAAAAAGCTACATCCTTTTTCGTTTCTTCAGTCCCATCTTTATGAACGATATGCAATTCACCTGAGATGAGGATAGGCCCATTGGGCAGAATTTTTGCTGAAATCATTTTTTTAATTTTTAAAGTGAAACATAATGACATAAATAGCAATTCGACAAGCTATCTTTTGTATATTTGACGATAGAAACAATCAAAAGCGTATCTCAACTACTAACACGATTTAAACACGCCTTATTTTTTTTCATTTTTACAGGTTGATATTCCCAGTAGAGCATATAACCCGCAAAAATTCATAAAAGCAGTAAGCAATAAAACAAGAGCAACCACAATGAACACAATGCCTAATGTTCCGCTCACTACATTTGCCAAATAGAGAATCACTAAAACAGCAGCCAACACAATACGGATTATTTTATCCACTGCACCAACATTCTTTTTCATACGATTAATTTTTATGATTTATATTAAGAGGAATGGAACTTGCAATATTATCTCGAAAGAGTTTATTATTCCAATGTTTCATGGAACTCGTAAACTCGTTTCATGCTCTTTAATTAAGTCTGATTTAATGCTTGTTTCATAGTTATTTGTATTAAAGAAGATACCTCCTTACTCAATTGCTCATTTAAACATCATCTAATGGATGATGCTCGCTTTTTTTTGCTAATTCTTTGTTTGCTTTTCCCTTTTCAATTTCCATTGTCAACGAAGTAATTCCCGAAAGACCTCCCAATTGCATCGTTTCAACGGCGGAACTGGGGACAATCACAATCGTGGAATTCTGTTTCAAGCCTTCATACAACATGTTCATGGCACGTAAATGCAATGCAACCGGATTGTTTGCATACGATAGAGCCGCTTCTTCAAACTTTTGAGCCACTTGTCTTTCTGAATCACCCAGAATAACCCGCGCTTGTCTTTCTCTCTCGGCTTGCGCCTGCATCGACATGGCATCTTCGAGAGCAGATGGAATCAACACGTCTTTTACCTCAACTGAATTCACCTTAATACCCCAAGGTTCGGTACGTTCATCAATAATCTGCTGAAGAATAGAACTAATTTTATCCCTTCCTTCGAGCATATCCGAAAGCATAGTTTTCCCGATCACATCACGCAATGCAGTTTGTGCTGCCCATTGTATGGCACTTTGATAATCGGCCACTTCCAGTGCAGCTTTCTTGGAGTCAAGCACTCTCCAAAACAGGACAGCATCCACATCCACCGGTACGGTATCTTTCGTAAGTGTTTTTTCCGCTTTGAAAGAAGTTGTGATGACACGTGTATCGATCCAATAAGGAATCGTGTCGATAATAGGAATAATAAAGAAGACACCCGGGCCTTTCAACGCATGAAAGCTGCCTAATCGTAAAACCACTGCCCTATCCCATGGATTTGCCACTTTAATGGCATTTGAGACGAGTAGAGCCACCACAAAGGTAATTACCATCAACCACGTGACAGAAACTACATTTTCAACACCCACAATCGCGTATGCAGCTGCAACACCCACAATCATGATGACAAAGAAAATCAATACCGCAAAGGAACTTGTATTTCTCATCGCATTTTTTGTTTATCAAACGTACGTTTACAAATAAAACATTCACACTTGTTTTTACAAAAATAGTGGATTGAGAACCCTTTTGCAGTGACTTTAGTCACCAACAACGAATAAGATTTCAATGGCGTCGGGATGTTGGATAATGCGGTGCTCTTGCTGAAGTTTTTTAAGCAACCGAGTCACCACTTCGCGTACGGTTCCCATTTCGAGAGCTATTTCTTTATGGGTAATGACAATGGGGTTTTGGCCTGTAATAAGGGCTTTACGGGTAAGAAACTGTAACAGGCGTGTGTCCAGCCGATCGAAAAGTAAGCTATTAATAGCGGCAAGCATTTCCTGCTCATGTTCGTTATATTGACGATAGAACCAAGCGTTCAAGGCGGGATATTCTGCAATCCATTTCAAAAGTTTTTCTGTCGGGACGAAAAACACCTGAGACTCCGTACAGGCAATCACACTCACACGGCTATTGGCATCATGCGAAACAGCCGAAAAAGGCATCACACAACATTCGAATGGGCGCACATAATGAAGTAAAAAACTACGGGTGTCATGCTGCGTATAAATTTTTGCGACACCTTCGAGCATAAAAGGGATGGAGGTGAGATAATGCCCTTCATGCACAATCACCGTATCCTTTTCAACTTGCTTTACCACAGACACCTTTATGATTTTTGCAGCCAACTCGCTACCCAACAAACTAACCAAATGTTGTTCAAAAGAACTTGCGTCCATCATAACCGAAAAGTTTGAAGCAATGAAATGATAATGGAAACAAAGTTACAAATCCATATTGAAAATGAGCACTTTTAGGAACATAACTTTCTTCATGTTGCACTATCAGTTATTGCCCTTTATCGACAGGCAGTTTATCATCTCATTTTGTTCTTTATTCACTTTCTTATCCCAAAAAAACCATACTCTTACTTGAAGTTTAGCCATTGGCCATATACCCCTCTGTGGCTCTAAGTCAATGTTACATGAAAATACACTCCTTGCTGCACTTCGGAGTGTCATTGACACACACCGAAGTGTCCTGATCACGGTCGAGAGTGACTTTTTTGCACTAATTTGTGTGATGTAAACATTAATGAGTGACAAAATCGCACTCTTGACTGGCAAGAAAAGTCTTCGGAGTGTCATTTAACTACTCTGGAGTGTTTGATTACACTCTTTTTTAGGCTCTCGAGCCACTCAAGAGTGTCGTCAGAACAGTCGGAAGTGCGAATTGACCAGTCGAGAATGGCAAATCGACACTAATTTGTCTCTTTTCCGCACTCTGGAGCATCTCAATGACATTCTTTAGGTTGTTTTCTGCTGATTGATGACACCAAAAATGAAACCTGATTCACGGCAATACATTGAAGATCGAGTTTATTAAACTAAAGGAACTCACTTCATCAAAGAACGGCCATGAAGAAGATTATAAAAAGATTCTTTGTAAGAGTCGGAAATAGGAATGCGTGTTTTTCCAAAAACAATCCGATGATGTTCGATGGTTTTAATCTTATCGACTTGCACGATGAAAGAGCGGTGAACGCGGGCGAAACGATGAACAGGGAGTTTCTCTTCGAGCATCTTCATACTCAATTGGGAAACGATTGGTTGGGAAACTCCTTCAAGATATATCTTTACGTAATCATCCCAACTTTCCATGTAGAGAACATCCAACAATTTAATTTGTACCAGTTTGCTATCGGCTTTCACAAAAATAGCATCCTCCGCGCTGTGATTATGAGATTGTTTACCCGACATCTCGAACCAACGAAGCGCTTTGTTGGCCGCCTGTAGAAATTCCTGATAACTAACGGGCTTTAATAAATAATCGAGTGCATCGACACGAAATCCTTCAACGGCATACTGCTGAAAAGCGGTTGTAAAGATTACTTTCGCATGATTGCCAAGCATTTTAGAAAAATCTACCCCATTGAGTTCGGGCATTTGGATATCTAAAAAATACAAGTCGATCTCTTGCTTGTGCAATGACTCCAGAGCAGACAAGGCATTATTGAACCGACCTTCGAGTTGCAGAAAAGGAGTTTTCTGTACATAGCCCTCCAACAAATCGAGCGCTAACGGTTCATCGTCAACAATGGCACAACGGATCATGTGAATGTTGTTTGATTGTTCAGGTTCAGAATTAATTGTGTAAAATAGGCAGTCCCCCGCTGTTCGGAAACTAACGTATGCTGGTTGGGATAAAGCAAGGCTAACCGCTTCATAAGATTTTCCTGCCCGATACCAGAGCCGCTTTTATCAATTTCAGTCTTTGGGAAGAAACTATTTTCGACTGTACAAATCACCTTTTTCCCCGTGATCAATTCAATATCGATATGAATAAACGATGAGTGAACGGAACTGATGCCATGTTTGAAAGCATTTTCAACCAACGATATAAACAGCATGGGCGCAATCAAATCAGCACTTGGCTCAAGTGGAATCCGGCTGGTGACTTCCACCTCTTTAGGAAGCCGGAGCGACATCAATTCAATATAGCTTTGCAAAAAACGGAATTCCTGATTTATTGGCACATACTTGTCCATATTATCGTAAAGCACATAACGCAACAAATGACTAAGCCGATGAACCGTCTCCTGAGCCTGCTCCGCATGTTCTGGGATGAGCGAATAGATGTTATTGAGGGTATTAAAGAGAAAATGAGGGTTTAACTGAGTCTTTAAGTTTTTCAATT
>JAJZHJ010000121.1 GCA_021804525.1 Bacteroidota bacterium
AATAGATATATCTTTGTATTATCGGCGACGTTTATTGCCATTCGAACGGGGAGTCTGCCCATAGCGAGGTTGTCTCGATCCTTTCTGGTTGCCATCAGGCTGAGCACGATCGACCACCATTTTCCGTTCCAATCCTTTGATTTTGTTCAAGGATTCAATTACCAATTGTGCATCGGCTTCATTGACCTCCACAAAAGAGAAATTGGGCAAAATATCAATCTTCCCGATCTCGACACGTTTTGGAACATATTGGTTGATGATTTCAATAAAATGAGGAGGAATCATGCCATCCACTTTTCCGTAGTTGATAAACAAACGGGCAAATCCTTTGACACCAGCACGACTATGCTCGGTTCGTCCACCTCTTTCGTCAGGCACATCCAACTCATCGGCATCACGGTAGTATTCCAACATGCGGTTAAATTCCAACGAAATCAACCGTTTGATAACATCTTCTTTCGACAACCAATCCAGTTTGCGATAAGCGACAGGCAATAAATCGACGATTTCCGCTTCATTGACTTCCACCTTTTCAATCTTATCAACCAGATTGATCAATTGTTTTTCACAAATAGCCTTGCCGGTAGGAATAACTCCGGGTTCAAACTTTTTATTAATCAGGCGCTCAATATCGCGTAAATGATTTTTCTCTCTGCTGTGCACTATGGCAATGGAAATCCCTGTTTTTCCGGCACGTCCGGTTCGTCCGCTACGGTGCGTATACGTTTCAAGATCATCGGGTAAGCCATAGTTAATGACATGTGTCAAATCGTCCACATCCAAACCACGGGCAGCCACATCGGTAGCAACTAAGATTTGCAGGTTACGAATACGAAACTTTTGCATCACATAATCGCGCTGCTGCTGCGAAAGATCGCCATGCAACGAATCGGCATTATAGCCATCGCGAATCAGGGCTTCGGCTATTTCTTGCGTGTCTTTGCGCGTACGGCAAAAAACAATGCCATAGAAATTAGGATAATAGTCGGCAATACGCTTCAATGCCAAATATTTATCTTTGGCGTGCACCATGTAAAAGCGGTGTTTTACGTTGTTGGTGCTTTCGTTTTTATTGCCTACCACAATCTCTTGTGCATCGTGCATGTAGGTTTTTGCAATGCGCGAAATCTCGTTAGGCATGGTGGCCGAAAACAACAACGTGGTACGTTCTTTGGGAACGGCTGCCAAAATAGCGTTGATACTTTCGGTAAAGCCCATGTTCAACATCTCATCGGCCTCATCCATCACCACATTCCGTATGGCATCGAGCTTCATAGTGCCACGTTTCATCAGATCGAGCAATCGACCCGGAGTGGCAACAACTACATGCACCCCCTTTTTCAACGAACGAATTTGACTCTCAATACTCGAACCTCCATAGACAGGAAGCACCTTTAACCCTTCAACGTATTTGGAATAATCAATCAGATCGTCGGCAATCTGCAAACACAACTCACGCGTAGGACAAAGAATTAATGTTTGCGGATGGCGGAACGCAATATCAGTCTTTTGAATGATCGGAATCCCAAACGCAGCCGTCTTGCCGGTGCCGGTTTGAGCAAGTCCAATCACATCGTGCGCACTTTGAAGTAAAACCGGAATTACTTTTTCTTGGATAGGCATGGGTGTTTCGTATCCTAATTCATTGATAGCCTTCATTATTCTGGCATCAATACCCAACTCTTCAAATGTCATTTTTACTGTTTTAAAATTGTTGCAAAGGTAGCGATATATTTCCACAACCTTTCTATCAAAAAGAGAATTAATCGGTTACAATGAAAATGCCTAAAACATCTGAAGCCCGTAGAGTTTCATAGAGCACATAGGATCTGCTGAAAAACTACTTATTGTCACGGAGGGCTAAATCTGAAAATACAACATTATTCTATTGCCTTTGCCTCCTCCTATTGCCAACTCCCATTCTATCAGTCTTAGCCTCTTTATCATTAACTCATTCATTATTTGCGTATTTCATTGATAGTTGACAACAAAATATGGGTTTTGACTGATTCTCATTTCCAAATTCCTATTGCCTTTGGGTTTCTCTATTGTCTATTCCCGTTCCCGGCTTATTCTGGTCTCGGAAAAACCGGCTGTACATGACAAGATAGACTCCTTGCAAAACAGCGCCAACAAAAAAAGGGATTTGCAACTCTCCCATGTTGAAAAGAAAACCGGAAACACTCGGCCCCACGGATTGCGGCAATTGTGACGACATGGCATTAAGGCTTGTTGCAAAACCACGTCGTTTGTCACGCACCAATCCCACGGTTAACGCCTGCCGATTCCCAATCGACCCACGGTTCAAAGCCGATCGCAAAATGTAAATAACAGATGCTAACCAATAATAGGGACTTAAAGGAAGTAGAATTAAGAGGATAAGACCAAAAGATCTTGCCCATACAATCGACGTAACAATGCCTATTTTTTCGCTTATCTTTCCGGTAAACAGAGAAGAAATTCCGGTAATGAAAAATGTTGCAGCCATAATAGGCGCAATGGATGCCGGCCCAATTCCAAATTTAGTAGCAAACCAATAAGAAATAAGTGGACCTGTTAATCCTATAGCCAAGCCATTAAATGAATTGAGAATTGCAAGTCCGGTAAGTTTTTTATTCTCTTGTTTTTTAATGTCTATTTCCGATTGATCGGGCACCCGTGTTCTGATCTCCTTAGTGCCTTTATAGGTCTCTTTAGCTTTGGCAAGAATAAATAAATTAACAATAGTAGCTATGGTAACAATCAAAAATAAAGGACGATATGCAATGGCTTGTATGGTTACAACGCCATGTCCATTTCCCATCCATTTATCAATGAACTCCGGTAGCATAGCCAACAAAGCACCGAATCCCATTCCGAAAAATCCATAAGCTGAATTCATGCTGTATATCCTGCCGCGACGTGAAGGATGCACTTCTTCGGCCAACCATGCTTGTTCCACAGGAGAAAAAGGGCCGGCTGCTCCATTAGCTCCCCGCCCAAAACCGGCAACGATGATGGCAATGGACAAAATGATATGCTGGGCCGTCAACAACACAACGACACTACTCACAAGTACAATGCTTTCATAAACAAGCAAAAACGGCTTTCGGCGTATACGGTCACTGGCTATGCCGACACCTAAACTTAAAAACGCACCAATCAATCCTGCTGCACTAAGAACCAATCCAATATGAAACCCGTTCCATCCCAATGCAAGCAAGTACAACGTCAAATCGACAACAAGCACTCCTTGTCCGACGCTTCTAATAGCACGTGTCAAAACCAACCGCCTTGTGGTTGGGTGCAACTCACTAAGTCTTATCAAGTTATTATACTTTAGTTATCGGAAAATAGTTAAAAGCAACGTATCACTCATAATGTAATCCTTTAATTATCAACGAATCTATCCTCACAAATAGAACAATAGGAAACCTGACAAATTTAGCAACTATTGCCGAATTAATAGGTAGCCAAAATCTTTCAATCAAACAACAACCTTTCCCTGCAAAAAAGCACGCAAGAAAAAGATGAGCGCTTCAACTTTACAGAATAAAACAATACCTGGTCCCTATCACGAACTTATTTGTACTAAAAGGCGTTGCGGAAGTAATGTAGAAATGAAGCAAAGAAGATATATCAGCTAACCGCATATATCTTCCTTGCTTCATGGTCATATTACCAATCAGAGTGTTTATTTATGCAGTGAAAAATGAAACTCTAATCCACCTCCTGCTCGATTGCTAACAGTGATCGCCCCACGGTGCAACTCTACAGCATTCTTTACAATGGATAAACCAAGACCCGTACCGCCAGTTTTTCGCGAACGGCCTTTGTCCACCCGATAGAAACGGTCGAACAAATGCGACAAATGTTCAGCAGCAACTCCCGTTCCGGTGTCTGAAAAGACAAAAAAGAAATGTGTGTCGTCTTCGCCCGTAAGTGCAATTCGCAACGAAACATTTTCGCCGGCGTAGGAAATGGCATTATCCAGCAAATTGCGAAAAACAGAATAGACGAGCATCGGATTTGCTTTCAACCATACCTCGCCACCAAAAGAAGTCTCTATTTGCATGTTTTTCTGTTGCAGCATTAATGCCACGTCCTGCAACACCTGATCAATCGTTTTATTTAAGCAGAGCAATTCCATCTCCACCGCCTGAGGTGCTTCATTCATCTCGTTGAGTAACAAAATATCCTGCAATAATTGATTCAACCGTTGTGCCTGTGCAAAACTACGTTCAATGAAAAATTGCTGACGTTCTGCCGGCAGTGTAGGATTATCGTGCAACGTCTCCATGTAACCGATAATGCTGCTCAAAGGCGTTTTCAACTCGTGAGCAACTTGATGCGTCAACCGACGTCGAATAGTAGCATCGTGATCATCTTGAGCACGTTGCATTTGCGAATTGAAACGATTGGAGAAATAAAATAATATGGCGGTGACTAAAAATGTCAGCATCAGCCAGAAATAAAAATAGAGATTATCAGGCGACAAAAGAGATGTAACGGCAACGTCGTAAGGCAATGCTGACCGGACATAACAAGAATTGAACAACGTTGCATGATAATAATATCGCCTTCCTATAGTATGTGATGTACGAATATCGGAACCACTCCCTGTGGCACGAGCCAACGCCACTTCAGGACGCGTAAAATGATTTTCCATCCTTTCAACATGGCTCACGGCATTATCATAAACCACCTTTCCGTTCAACTCGATCACCGTTACCCGTTCATCTTTATACGGAAAGAGAACTATCAACGAATCCATGCGCGCCAAAGAGCCGTGATGCATGGTCATGTAATGAAATACCATCTCATTGGTGTCGTTCAAAATAGTATTCAGCAAATTGGCTTTGTACCGTTTCTCCCGATGGTACTGAAAAGCTAAAACCGATATGGCAAAAGCTAAAAACAGAAGAAGATAATAACCAAATAATTGTTTTTTCATACGTGAATGATTTGTTTTTTAAGGTCGTATGGAACTCACATGTCAACCATTCTCATATTCTTGGGTGTAAGTAATTTACATGCAAGTTTCATGAAATAGGAAATAATAATTGCAAGGTTAAAGGAGTTATGTAGAAGGCATTAAACCAATAGGCAATTTACTAATCTACATCTCATTGTTAACTGCCCATTTAAGATGGTAAATGTGTTATGTTCTGAAAGAATCTAATTGACAATAGTACTTCCTCATATATTCATTAACTTCGTATCTTCCCGTAACTTCTACATTCAAACTACTATCTACCTGCTAGCTCTATTCCAAAAAACAATAGCCATAACCGGAGCGGGTGACAATTTTTTTTCCATAAGGCGCAATCTTTTTACGCAGGCGGGTAATGTGCACATCAACCGTACGATCGGTAACAAACACATCGTCGGCCCATACTTTTTCTAAAATCGTCTCGCGTGAAAAAACTGTAGCCGGAAAT
>JAJZHJ010000122.1 GCA_021804525.1 Bacteroidota bacterium
TGCGATCTCTATTTCCATCTATACTACTTTGATGAAGCCGTAACTACCATTCAAGAATATCTGGCATTACCCACCATTTCAGCTGCAGAATCAAAAAAATACTCGGCATTGCTGGTGAAAGCAAAATTAGGCGCCTTTATGATCAAACATGTTGAATTGGTGACAATTGTTGATAGCCTTCTGGTTAACAAAAAGGATTTCTTCAAACACTATCCTGTTAACAAAGATGTTGGCACAATTTTCCCTTCACAACAACTCTATAAACAGGAACCGGCGGACATGCTGGCATACCGTTCACAACGTGGTAATCGCATCGTATTTGCCGACTCACTTCATGGCAAAACCGCTCTATACAGCACGTTTCAAATGACAGACAGATGGAGCGATCCGTCGCCCTTAAGTTATGCCGTAAACGGTTTTGGAACAGAACTGAATGATCCCTTTATTTCATCAGATGGCGTAACCCTCTATTTTAGCGCAAAAGGAGATCATTCATTAGGAGGATCCGATATATTTGTAACACGTTACAATATGAAGGAGAATAAATACTTCATCCCCATTAATTATGGAATGCCTTTCAACTCTATTTACAACGATTATCTGTTAGTGATTGATGATGTGAATAATATAGGATGGTTTGCAACCGACCGTTTTCAACCAGCAGGAAAAGTGATGATCTACACATTTATCCCAAATGCAGAACGAAAGATTATTCAAAGCGATGACACAACCTATATTCGCAATGCTGCCCAACTTAAAACATACCGTCTTGGAAAAATGCCGGTAATTCATTTCACGATTGCAATCGATACATTAGACAACTTAACATCAAAAAATAAGAACAACATTCATTTTGTCATAAATGACACATTGATCTATTCATCACCTAATCAATTCAAAAATGAACAAGCGCGTCAACTCTTTTTGCAAGCAGATACATTGACACAAAATATTGCCACTTTAGAACAAGAACTCATTGCAAAACGACAAGCATATTCCGATGCTCAAACACAAGAAGAAAAAATAGTTTTAGAACCACAAATTCTATCACTTGAACAAAAGGTGATTGGATTGCGACCACAGCCCATTCAACTTCGGAATCAAGCACGTGATATGGAAATAAAAACGTTACAGAGTGTGCCAAAAGAATGACTGCTTCGAAAAAAACGCTCCGTAAAGTAGCACAATTTATTCGTGATCAAAACTTTCCTCCCATTGGAACGCGTCTTGTCGTTGGAGTGAGCGGAGGTAGCGATTCTGTGATGCTACTGCACATCCTCCACAACATGGGTTATCAATGCTTGGCTGCGCATTGCAATTTTCAATTGCGCGGTGAAGAGTCCGATGAAGATGAGCTTTTTGTCTTTCGTTTAACGCAACAAATGAATGTGCCTTTCTATCACATCTCATTTAACACAATAGAATATGCTGAAAAAGAAACTATTTCCATCGAAATGGCAGCACGCGATTTACGATATAATTGGTTTGAAACATTGCGTCAAACACTGCAAGCAGACGCCATTGCCGTTGGTCATCATGCAGATGATGCCATTGAAACGTTCTTTATCAATTTAATACGTGGCACAGGATTGCGTGGGCTAACCGGAATTACAGCACGTAATGGGCTAATTATACGCCCTTTACTCTGTTTAACCAGAATAGAAATTGAACAGTACATGCTGGAAAATCGATTAAGTTATCGTACTGATTCAACCAACCATGATCAAACCATTTTGAGAAATAAAGTGCGCCATCAACTAATTCCTTTGTTTGAAAAAATGAATCCGTCGTTCCGTAAAACGATGAAAAAAAACATGGAACAACTTGATGAAGCATCTTCAATTATATTTCAAGATGTTGAATTAAGTACGTCGCAACTACTACAAACTGATGGGAAAATCCAAACGATTGACATCAGGCTTTTGATGCAAACAAAAAATCCTCATTTCACCCTTTTCGAATTGCTTCATCCCTTCCATTTTAATTCTGTAACCATCAAATCCATCTATGAAAGTTTGACTGGCATTTCAGGAAAACAATTCTTTTCGCCAACCCATCGATTAATTAAAGACCGCAGTCAATTGTTTCTTCAACTCATTGAACAAGAAAAAGAAACATCCTTCTTAATCACGCAATCAACTTCTATTTTACAGATTAACGACAACTTGACCTTAGAAATTTCGCAACCCAAATCATCCGTCGAAATCAGCATTGAGAAACTAAAAGAATCTATTGTCGTTGATGCAGATAAACTCCACTTCCCTTTAAAAGTAAGGCATCCACGCCCAGGTGATTTCTTTTATCCTTTTGGTAATACAGGGAAGAAGAAGCTCAGTGATTTCTTTGTGGATCAAAAATGGAACTTGTACCAAAAAGAACAAATTTGGCTTCTGCTTTCTGGTGATACTATTGTTTGGATTATCGGAGAACGCCTCGATAATCGATTTAAAGTAGATGAACAAACAAGAAAAGTCACTAAAATGAGAATTTTGTGATAGGTAGTATGCAAATAGAAAAAATTATGTACCTTTGCAACGCAAAATTGTACGAATAACTTCGTTTTTTGTATCCAACGACATTCACCCCTTTAATTTGTTCAATCCAACAAACACGGAACTTTCCACAAAGTCCGACCTGTGGTTAACATGTGTACTAATGCCACATTTATTTCCATTTTTATATGTTTAATATTTTAGAACTCAGAGAGAAAGAACTTGCCGAGCTGAAAAAAATTGCAGCAGACATGAAAATTAAACGCTTCGAATCCTTATCAAAAGACGAATTAGTCTATCGCATTTTGGATGAACAAGCCATTTCAAAAGCTGCTGAACAAAAAGATGTTGCTAACGATGATGACGAAGCGAAAAAACGTCGTATGAGGATGAAAACGCCTAATAAACCAATTGCTTCAAATCAAACAAACCAACAAAAAAAACCGGCAAATGGAGCAAAACCAGCTATACGCCAAGAAGATATTGCTCCAAAACCTTCTCAACCTGAAGTTGTAGCGCAAACCGCAAAACCGGAAACAACTCCCTCACCGGTGGCATCAACACCTCCGCCTCCAACACAAAACCGTTCGCATCACAAAAGTCTACCACAAAAAACTTCCGCACAACCCAAACCGGAAACTATCAGCAAACAACATGTTAAAGATACGGATCCATTGTTGAATGAAATCGTTGACGACGAACCGGAACAAACAGAAGAAACCATTGTTGCGACTCCAACGATTGAACCACAAGAGAAAAAAAACGAATCGCAAATCAATAACAACAATACGAACAGCAACTTGCTTTCTCAAAAAAATCAAAAGAATCCGAATAACCGGCCAAACAACCCAAATCAAAACCAAAATTCCAATCAGAATCCAAATTATCAAAATCAGACTAATCAGAATCAGAAAAAGAATAACGGTGAGAACGGTGAGAAAGCGTACGAATTTGAAGGTATTTTGACAGGGACTGGTGTTTTTGAACCCATGCAGGATGGTTACGGATTTCTGCGTTCGCCTGACTATAATTATTTTACGTCACCCGATGATATTTATGTCTCTCAGTCGCAAATCAAGCTTTTCGGACTAAAGAAAGGTGATACCGTAGAGGGCACTATACGTCCACCCAAAGAAGGCGAGAAGTTCTTTCCTTTGGTAAAAGTAACCAAGATTAATGGCAGAACACCGGAATTTGTGCGCGATCGATTAGCTTTTGACCACCTTACACCACTGTTCCCCGATGATAAATTTAATCTTATCACAGGGAAACACGATCCTCTATCGATGCGCATTGTGGATCTTTTTTCGCCAATAGGAAAAGGACAACGAGGTCTTATTGTTGCTCAACCAAAAACGGGTAAAACCATTTTGCTCAAAGATATTGCCAATGCCATTGCAGCGAATCATCCAGATGTTTACATGATCATTCTGCTCATAGACGAGCGTCCGGAAGAAGTAACCGATATGGAACGCAGCGTGAATGCCGAAGTGATTGCTTCCACATTTGACGAACCGGCTGATCGGCATGTTAAGGTAGCCGACATCGTATTAGAAAAAGCGAAACGATTAGTTGAATGTGGTCACGACGTAGTGATTCTATTGGATTCCATCACCCGTTTAGCCCGTGCTTACAATACCGTTGCGCCAGCTTCTGGTAAAATGCTTTCAGGAGGCGTGGATGCCAATGCACTGCACAAACCGAAACGTTTCTTCGGCGCTGCCCGTAACATTGAGAACGGCGGCAGCTTAACTATTATAGCTACGGCGTTAACCGAAACAGGTTCAAAAATGGACGATGTTATCTTTGAAGAATTCAAAGGAACAGGCAACATGGAATTGCAGCTTGATCGGAAACTCTCAAACAAACGGATCTTTCCGGCTGTTGACATCATGTCGTCAAGCACCCGCCGCGATGATTTGTTGCACGACCCCGAAACACTTAACCGCATGTGGGTGCTTCGAAAATATTTATCCGACATGAACCCCGTCGAAGCAATGGAATTCTTGAAAGATCGGTTGGAACGCACCGAAAGTAACGAAGAGTTCTTGGCTACTATGAACGGATAAAACAATAACATACAATCCTAAGAAATAAGATCGAGACATCCTTAATACAATGTCTCGATCTTTATTTTTGCTTCAACCATGTCGCAATTACGTTATACCAATTACACTTCGCTACTTAGAGAACAACTTGAGGGACGTGTTCAGAAGATATCCATCAATGCCGGATTTACCTGCCCAAATCGTGATGGGAAATTGGGATACGGAGGTTGCACCTATTGCAACAATCAGTCGTTTAATCCCGATTACTGCCAACCAAAGAAAAGCGTAACCGAACAATTAGAAGATGGAATTCGTTTCTTTCGTACAAAACATGAAGAGCAGAAATACATTGCTTATTTTCAAGCTTACACCAATACTTACGCATCCCTTGATACATTATTGACGTTATACGAAGAAGCTTTACAATATCCTGATGTTGTTGGTATAGCCGTTGGTACTCGTCCCGATTGCATCAATGACGACTTACTTGATTATTTTGAAAAGCTTTCGCGTTCTCGCTATGTCATTGTGGAATATGGCGTAGAATCAACATGCAACGAAACATTAGAATTTATTCATCGCGGACATACATTTGAACAAGCCGAAAAAGCCATTCGCGCTACCGCTCAACGAAATATTATCACGGCAGCACACCTGATTATCGGATTACCACATGAAACACACGAAACATGGATGAACCATGCCATGAAGCTTTCACAACTACCGCTTTCTGTTTTAAAACTGCATCAACTGCAAATCATTCGTGGCACAGCAATGGCAAAACAATTTGAACAACACCCCGAATGGTTTCACTTAACTACGTTGGAAAACTACATCGACGTGGTAATTGATT